>JBDTVD010000216.1:0-6284 GCA_040007375.1 Bacteroidota bacterium
TGAGATACCGGATCAATAACTGCCCTCATGGTAGAAGTTGCAGGATTATAAAATCCCTGAATAAATGTTTTCACATTCAAAATACTTTGCGCTTTTGAAAATGAAGTCATTGCTAATGACAACACAACTAAAAAAGTAATTTTGATTTTATTCATTTTGATTTTGTGGTCCGTGTTGTATTACCAGTCCAGATATAATTTAATTTTAATATCAATTTATAATTCAGAATTTATAATTTCTCCTATCGTCCGAACATTTTATCATCCTTATCATACCTTGCCTGATCTTCCAGTGGAAATTCTTTTCTCATTGGAAAGCCAACCATATCATCCACATTTAATATTCTACGCAGATCAGGATGTCCTTTAAATTTAAATCCGAAGAAATCATAAGTTTCTCTTTCCATCCAGTTTGCTGAATCCCACAAGGTAACCAATGATGGAAATTCCGGTTCTTCCTCATTGGTAAAACTTTTTAACCGGATTCTTGTATTGTCAATCATATTATGCAACTGGTACATCATGGCAAACTTTCTTTCTGCATCAGGATAATGAATTCCGCAGCAGGTAGTGAGAAAATGAAAGTTCAGCGATGATTCATCACGAAGAAACTTAAGCACATCAAAAATTTTATCCTTTGCAACCGTAACAGTCAGCATGTCGTACAACATTTCTGCGGATTCAATTGATCCGGCAAAAGTGGTGTTTAATTTTTCAATGATCTCTTCTGATGAAACAGCCATACTGCAACTATATATATTCTTCTTTATTTATTCAATACCGTAAGATGCCAGCAGCTCTTTATATTCAGGAGCATTTCTTCTTCTCAGGGATTCATTGTGTACGAGATCCTGAATAAGCATAACACCATCCAGTATCTGTTCCGGACGTGGAGGACAACCAGGCACATATACATCAACAGGAATAATTCTATCAATTCCCTGGAGCACACTGTAAGTATCAAAAATTCCACCTGAAGAAGCACAAGCTCCCACAGCAATCACCCATCTTGGTTCTGCCATCTGCTCATAAACCTGGCGTAAAACAGGACCCATTTTCTTTGCAATAGTTCCCATCACCATCAGCAGATCGGCCTGGCGTGGAGAGAAACTTAATCTCTCGGAACCGAAACGGGCGAGATCATAAGTAGAAGCCATGGTGGCCATAAATTCAATTCCACAGCAGGAAGTGGCGAAAGGTAATGGCCAGATAGAATTTTTCCTTGCCAGGCCCACCAGCTTGTCCAGCTTAGTGGCCATGAAACCCGGTCCTTCAAATCCCTCCGGCTTATCTGCTAATTGTACCATTTTTTAGATTTCAAACTTTAAATTTTCACTCCCATTTAAGGGCACCTTTCCGGATAATATAAATAAACCCGGCAAACAATAATCCCAGGAAAACCAGCATTTCTACAAAGCCCGTCATTCCCATATCCTTAAAATTAACAGCCCAGGGATACATAAATATCACCTCTACATCAAACAAAACAAAAAGAATAGCAACCAGGAAATACTTTATTGAAAAAGGTTGACGGGAATTTCCCTGGGGTTCGATTCCGCATTCAAAAGTGTCGAGCTTTATTTCTGATTTTCTTTTTGGGCCGAGTAAGTGTGTGGCCAACATTGTAGTAAGTACAAAACCTACTGCAACTACAAACATTAATACAATAGGAAGGTAATCAACAGGTGAGCTAAGAAGCATATTCTGTACTTTAAAATCGAGGCCGAAGTTAGTCCTTTTCACTTAAAAAAAGGGGCGTGATAATAAACAATATTACGTGTGGATTTTATGGGTTTATTAAATGAGGAAATAAATTAAAAACTTTTTTAAAAATATATCGTATGAAGAGAAATTACCTGCAAGGTGCGGGCTGAAACTCTGTTTTTTATACTGAAGGAATTCCATCGATAACGCAGGCAAAAATTCTCCATCCTGTTGTTAAAAGATTCGTTTTTTCCAATGAAACTGAAACGTTTTTCCGCAATTTACGAATAACAGATACTTAACATTCCGTAGTGTGATAAATCATTACGGGACTAGCATTCAGACAATGAGAAGTATCATGACAAAACCCACATTCAAACTACTGTTACCGGTTTTCTTTCTACTGGCATTCAGTTTACAGACTCAAAAAGCCCATGCAACACATGCTGCCGGAGCAGATTTTACCTACCGTTGCCTGGGAGGATTGCAATATGAACTTACCATTTCCTTTTACCGGGATTGTGGTGGAGTTGCTGAACCTGCAACCATTGATGTTAGCTATAAAACCCTAACCGGTACTTATACAGCAGTAAGAACAGCTACAGCCACAAAAGATCTTACCTCCGGGCAGGAAATTACTTCACCCTGTGCCACAGCAACAACTAAATGTAATGGTGGTGCTTACACTGGTATCCGTCAATGGAAATACAAAACTATAGTTACACTTCCGGGAGCAGCTATAGACTGGGTTTTCAGTTATATGATTTGTTGCCGTAACTGTGCTATCACTACTATCAATACGCCCTGTACCAATAACGTATCGAATTTATTTGTAGAAGCAACACTGAATAATATTGACGGACCAAATAATAACTCCCCTACATTTTCGAATGTTCCGATTGCATTTGTTTATGTTGGACAGAATTTTAATTACAATCATGGTGTACTTGATACTGATGGTGACTCATTGGTATACTCACTTATTACACCCAGATTTAATTCAACTACCAACGTAACATTTATTGCCCCGCACAATACTTCTACTCCAATTTTATCAAGCACACCATTTTCAATTAACCCACTTTCAGGAGATTTAAACTTTACACCATCACAAAGTGAAGTTGGAATTATGACTGTGCTGGTTAAAGAATACAGAAATAAAAAACTGATCGGAAGTGTAATCCGTGATATGCAGGTATATACATCTATCAGTTCAAACAGCCTTCCGACAGCATCAGGAATTAATGGAACAAGCAACTTTACTATTAAAGCATGTCCTAATACACCGGTATGTTTTAATATTTTTACTGATGATCTCGATTCTGCCCAGAATGTTTCCATCAGCAGCAATAATGGAATTTCAGGTGCCACCTACACATATGTAAATGGAAGAAGACCACATCTTCAATTCTGCTGGACACCTGGTTTCAGTGATATCAGCAGTTTGCCGCATATATTTACTTTAACTGTTAAAGATGATGCCTGCGGACTGAATGGTGTGCAAACCTATTCTTATACGGTTAATGTTCCGGAACCATATTTCACAGTTGCGAATACAAATCTTACCTGCAATAATACACCAACAGGAACTGCGTCAGCAACACCTGTATATGGTACACCACTTACTTATTTATGGAGTAACGGTTCCACCGCACAAAACCTGATTAATTTACCTGCAGGAACATATACAGTAACTGCAACTGAGGGTGTAAGCGGATGTTCAGCAAGTGCATCTGTAGTAATTACACAACCTCCGGGACTTTCCATTTCAGGTAGTGTTACACATGCATCATGTGCAGGAGTTTGTAACGGAGCAATCAGTCAGACCATCAGCGGAGGTGCAGGATATTCCTATTTATGGAGTAATGGTGCAACAACAAAAGATGTTACCGGACTTTGTTCAGGTTCTTATACAGTTACTGTAACTTATAACAGTGGATGTACACAATCTTCCAGTTATACTGTAAACAATATATATAGCATGACAGCTTCCACCACAAAGGGAAATGTATTGTGTAAAGGAGCTGCAACAGGAACCATTAATCTCACCGTAAACAATGGAGTTCCTGCTTATTCATTTTTATGGAACAACAGTGCAACATCACAAAATCTGAGCGGAGTTGCTGCAGGAACTTATACCGTTACTGCAACAGATGTTAATGGTTGTACTGCACAAACATCAGCAACATTAACACAACCTGCAACAGTACTCTCAACAACTATTTCCTCATCAACAACAGTAAGTTGTTTTGGGTTAAGCAATGGTTCAGCAACAGTAACAGCTTCGGGTGGAGTAGCACCGTATACATATATATGGAGCAATGGTGCATCAACAGCAACAGCTTCCGGACTTTCAGCAGGAACCTATACAGTTACTGCAACCGATGCAAACAGTTGTTCCAGTCAGCAGACAACAACTATTACACAACCGTCAGCAGCACTTGATGCAGACATCAGCAGTTCAACAAATGTTTTATGCTTTGGATTAACAACAGGAAGTGCAACAGCAACAGCAACCGGTGGAACAACTGCATATACATATATATGGAGCAACGGAAGCACATCATCAACAAATAATAATCTTGCTTCAGGAAACTATACCGTTACCATTACTGACAGCAGAAGCTGCACATCCACTGCTAGTGTTACAATTACACAACCGGTAGCAGCACTCAGTGTTTCAACAGTTGCAACAAACGTAAACTGCAGAAGCGGAAACGATGGAACAGTAACGGCCACACCATCAGGTGGAACATCACCTTATACATATATATGGAGTAATGGTGCAACAACAGTAACAAATTCAAATCTTACATCAGGAACATATACAATAACCGTAACAGATGCGAATAACTGTACAGCAACATCATCAAAAACAGTAACACAACCTGCAGCAGTATTATCACTTTCTGCAACAACAACAACTGCAGTAAAATGTTTTGGTGGTGCAACAGGATCATCAACTGTTTTAGCAGCAGGAGGAACTTCCGCATACAGTTACAACTGGAGCAACGGAACAACAGGAGTAACAGCAACAGCACTTTCAGCGGGAACATACACAGTTACTGTAACAGATGCACATAATTGCTCAGCATCAATTCCAATAACCATTACAGAACCTGCAGCAGCACTTTCTTCAGTGTTAAGTCCTGTCAATGTTTTATGTTTTGGTAATTCAACAGGAACTATTTCCAACACAGTAACAGGAGGAACTACACCATATACTTATCAATGGAGTTCAGGATCATCCACAAAAAATCTTACTTCGGCAGGAGCAGGTACTTATACAGTAACAGTAACCGACAGTAAAGGATGTACTACATCAGAAAATGCAACTGTATCGCAACCATTAGCATCATTAACAACAAGTACCACATCCGTTAATGTTTTATGTCGTGGAAATGCAACGGGAAGTATTACTGCAACACCTGCAGGCGGAACATCACCATACACATATATATGGAATAACGGAGCAACATCTGCAACAAACGGTGGATTAACGGCAGGAAATTATACAGTAACAGTTACAGATGCGAATAACTGTACATCATTAACATCAGCTATCAGCATTACACAACCTGCAGCAAACTTAACGGTAACACAAGGCACAACAACACAGGTAAGTTGTTTTGGTTTATCAAATGGTTCGGCAACTGTTACGGGTGCAGGAGGAACAGCTCCTTACACATATATATGGAGTAATGGAAATTCTACTGCAACAGCTACAGGATTAACAGCAGGAACTTATACAGTTACCATTACAGATGCTAATAATTGTTCCACAGTAAATTCAACCATAACCATTACTCAACCTGCTGCTGCATTAACATCATCCATCAGCAGTACAACTGCAGCAACCTGCTATGGATTCAGTAATGGATCAGTAACAGTGAGCGCTTCAGGAGGAACAACAGCTTATTCGTATTTGTGGAGTAATGGAAATACAACAGCAACATCAGGAAGTCTTGTTTCAGGATCGTATACAGTAACTGTAACAGATTCAAAAGGATGTTCATCACAACAAACAGCAGTGATCACACAACCTGCAGCAGCACTTTCATCAACAGCAACAACTACCAATGTTTTATGCTTTGGAAATTCAACAGGAGCTGTTAACATGAATGTATCAGGTGGAACATCACCGTATACTTATTTATGGAACAATGGATCAGCATTACAAAATATTTCAGGATTAACATCAGGATCTTATACAGTAACAATTACCGACGGTAAAGGTTGTGTTACATCAGTAACAAATACTATCACACAACCCACTGCAGCATTAACACAAAGTGGCGCAGTTACCAATGCCGATTGTTTCAGCAATTCAACAGGTAGTGTGGTATTAACAACAAATGGCGGAACTGCACCTTACAGTTATGTATGGAGCAATGGAATGTCATCATCAACAGCAGCAACACTTGCATCAGGAAATTATACAGTAACCATAACAGATGCACACAACTGTACATCAACAGCAGGTTATACTATTGTTCAGCCATCTGCATCTTTATCATACAATGTAACAACACATACCAGTGTAAGTTGCTATGGATTATCCAACGGATCAGCAGCAGTTGC
>JBDTVD010000217.1:0-6225 GCA_040007375.1 Bacteroidota bacterium
TAATTTCTAATTTCTAATTTCTAATTTCTAATTTCTAATTTCTAATTTATAATTTCTAATTTATAATTTATAATTTATAATTCCTCCTATGGGTCGCGCATTTGAAAAGAGAAAACATAAAATGTATGCACGGTTTGCGAAAATGGCTAAGACCTTTACGCGAATCGGAAAGGAAGTTGTTATAGCAGTAAAGGCCGGAGGACCGAATCCTGATGGTAACCCAAGGTTGCGTATGGTAATGCAGAATGCAAAGGCCGTAAATATGCCTAAGGACAGAATTGAAGCTGCAATTAATAAAGCATCCAATAAAGACGAAAAGAATTTTGAGGAATTAGTGTATGAAGGTTATGGTCCACATGGTGTAGCATTGCTTATTGAAACTGCAACCGATAATCCTACACGTACTGTTGCTAACATCCGTTTATATTTTAACCGTGGAAACGGCTCTATGGGTAAAACAGGATCACTGGATTTTATATTCGACAGGAAAGGAATATTTCATATTTCATCAGAAGGTGTAAATCATGAAGAGCTGGAACTGGAATTAATTGATTTCGGTGCCGAAGATGTTACATTGGAAGAAGATGGAATTTATATATATACTCCGTTTACAGCTTTTGGAGGCATGCAGAAAGCACTGGAAGAAAAAAAGCTGAACATCATCAGTGCAGAGTTAGATCGTATTCCTGCAAGTTATGTAGATGTTAATGAAGCACAACGTAAAGAGATTATGGACCTCATAGATAAATTTGAAGAAGATGATGATGTGCAGAATGTGTTTCACAACATGAAAGAAGAAGAATAATTGTTGCAGCGTTTATAATCCCTATAAAAAAAAGGCCATAACATCATGTTATGGCCTTTTTTGTTTTTAATATATAGAATTTCAACTTACAGTGCAATGAGGTTTTGCATATTACTGTTAACACCAAAACAGAAAAATCAGAATGAAATTATCGTTTTTTACTTTTTCCACTTAATTGTACAGCCAATTGCTTTTGTAGATTTCATTGCAACGTCTTCTCCCTTCAATAAAGAGTTTACTGCATCTTCTACATAATGTTTTGTAACTGCTTTCGGTTCATCAGTGTTATCATCAATAGCACCAACATATTTTACTACATAACCGGCTTTTTCTTTCTGCACTACAAATACATGAGGAGTTCTTGCTGCACCAAATGCTGTTGCTACTGTCTGTGTTTCATCATATATATATTCAAAAGGATAACTATGTTCTTTGGATCTCTTAACCATTTCCTCAAAACTATCTTCCGGAACTGCATCTTTATCATTTGAATTGATTGCAACAACAGGATAACCTTTATCAGCATACATTTTATGCAATGCAATAATCCGGTCTTCATAAGCCTGTGAAAAAGGACAATGATTACAGGTGAACACTACAATAGCACCTTTAGCATTTTCATAACCAGCTAATGAAACCATTTTACCACTTACACTCTTCAGATTAAAATCTTTAACAGTATCTCCGGGCTGATAAGCTGGATTTCGGAATGCAGATCCAATGAGTAAAAACAATACAACAGGAACTAATAAAACGAATTTTTTCATGACATTTTTATTTTTTGCTAAGGTAGTGGAATTACTTTTATTCCGATTGTTAATACTGTACTAAAAATCATAACAATAAAAAAGGCTGCTGCAATGAAGCAACAGCCTTTTGGGTTCCAGAAATAATATTTTTTAATCTTTAATCTCAAATGATTTTGTCTGAAGAACTTTTCCTTCACTCATAATGCTCAGCATATAAGTACCTCTTGGAAGATTCAGATTTTTTACATCCAGTAAATTAACGCCACTGTTCAAATCCTGTGGAATTACTTTCAACTGCTGACCAATCATATTCGAAATAGAAATAGAAACGGATTGTGCTTTATCACTATTCATTTCAACAGTGAAATTACCATTGTTTGGATTTGGGTAAATTCCTTTTACTACTTCAGAAGAAATATTATCAATGCCGGCAAAATTACCAACACGAATAGAAATGGTAATGTCATTACTGAATATATTGTTGTTGTACACCTCTGCAATACGCATTGCTAATATATATGGTAAAGTACGGGCCTGATTAGCATCCGGTGTCCATGTAAGTGTAGCGGTAGAAGTTCCACTGCCGTTATTTGTTGCAAGTATTGCAGGGTTTGTAGGATGTAATAAAGGTGCACCTGAAGCACTTATGTTTATACCTTGTCCATCTGCATCATAAGCACTAACAGTTAAAGAGAAATTAGTTCCGGGTGCAACAGTAAAAGATTTTCCTGAGTATGGATAATTTGTAGAGTTGGAAGTAACAACAGGAGGAACATTGAAACTTGGGACAACTATGATCTGCATATCTCTGCGTATCTCACCAATCTGTACTCCACCACGAAATTCACTAATAAGAAATGATGCAACAAAATATCCCTGTGTATTTGGAAGGAAGGAAACTTCTCCGGTTGCCGGATTCATAGTAAATGGTGATAATGGATCTGCAGAAGGAGCTGTCCATCCCTGCACATAAATACCTGCTGCTGTTAATGGAGTATCAACCGACCAAACAATACTGTCACCATCTGCATCAAAAGGCATTGGATTGTAATTGAAAGGCACATTCAACTGTGCAAGTGTGATAGGAGGGTTTAGAAATACCGGAGATGAATTGGTAGGGTCTGCCAGTAAAGTATTATTTAAATGAAATGACTCACCACCTGGTTGTGTGCAATTAAGGATTGCAAAATTGCGACAACAATCTTCAAACCACATATCATAACTTCCATTGTTCGGGAAAGTGATGGTATCAATATAACTATATTCTTCCACACCATTTCCAAAATTAACAGGTCCGATTACAGGAACAACATCTCCCTGGCTGAAAGTACCACCTTGTTCCACATAGTTAAAAGTTGCAGAAGGATTAATTTGAATTCCCAGAGTATCTCTGTAAACTGTAAGAGTAACTTCATAAGTTAATCCACCCAGGTTGCGGGAAGTCATCTGTCCACCCATAAGATGCGATGCAAAACTTCCAAGGGTTGAAGTCAGTAAGGCTGCACTGAATAGTAGTTTTTTCATTTTAGTAGTGTTTAAGGATTGATATGCTTCAAATGTATACATAATAGATTCAAAACCAAAAAAAATAATTACATGAATGATTGAAGTTCTTAGATGGGTATTATACCTGGTATTCTGTAAAGATAAACCTCGAATATTCCGATTCTAATAATTCCTTTACTTTAGCAGTTGTTGTTGCCTCACAACGATAAATTTTATTACTATTGAATCCACCAAAACCTGTTCATATGAAAAATATACTACTCCGGCTTTTAGCTATTTCATCTCTTTTTGCTGTTTCGGCATCTGCTCAAACAACAGTATTTTCCGAGAATTTTGATAGTGCTTCTGTTTCCATGACATCAACCGGTGTTCCCGGTTATGCTGTTACCAATTCATTTTTCAGTTCTCCGGCAAATAGTATTCTTGGTCAGTTTAATAATGGTGGTGAATCATCACTTACATCACCATCGTTTTCAACATCAGGAAATAACTATGTATTGCTTTCCTTCGATCATATCAGTAAAGTTTCATTTTTTGATTCCTGCATGGTACAATATTCAAATGATAATGGTACTACCTGGACTACTATCACACCATTTAATTCTGTTTACACAGGCTCCTCAGCAGTATATGCTGCTATCGGAAACTTTAATGCCGGAGCATACAGCATCTGGGATTTTGCCAATGCAGCTACAATAAATAATGCATGGTGGCAACCGGAATCTTTTGATGTTTCCGCATTACTTGGAAACCAGGCTAATCTTAAAATCCGGTTTCGTTGTAAGGATGATGGAAATGCAAATGGTATGCAGGGTTACTACGGATGGCTAATAGATAATATTTCTGTTGTTATGTCACCTTGTGAATTACTTAAACCTTCTGTTGCTTATTCCGGTTTTCATCCTAATGGTACTACATTCGGTAATGGTCCTTTTACTATCTCTGCAATTATGACGGATCAGAATTCCGGTATTGATACTACAACTGCAATTTTGCATTATTCCATAACAAGTGCCGGTGTAACTACTATATATAATGATTCTATGCACTTTGTTTCAGGATCATTAAGCAGTGCATTAATGCAGTCAGCTTTTCCTGCTCTTATTCCCGGTGATACTATATGCTATTATGTATCAGCAAGTGATTTGTGCGGAAACAGTGATTCAACATCATCTATCTGTGCATATATATCATCAGGAGTTGTAATTCCTTATGTTGATGGATTCGATAGTGGTAATGCAGGATGGGGTGACACAACTATTTCCGGGTCATTCTGGCAACTGGGAACTCCTGCTTACGGATTGACAACAGGTGCTTTATCAGCTCCGAATGCATGGGATGTTGATCTGAATAATGTTTATCAAAGTAGTACTGACTGTCGTTTGTATTCTCCTGTATTTGATTTTACCGGTATCACTGCGGCAACACTTTCTTTCTGGCAGAACTATTTTAACGAACCTGGTTGGGATGGTGTTCGTCTTGAAACCTCAATTGACAGAGGAGGATCATGGCAGGTATTGGGAGTTATGAATGATCCTTTGTCAACTAACTGGTATACTTCCAATCATATTAATTCATCTTCTCTGCCTGCATGGGAAGGAACTTCAACAGGATGGGAGCATTCCACATATCGCATGTCAGCATTTTCAAATATTTCAGATGTGAGAATGCGTTTTGTTTTTACATCCGATCAAAGTGTTGAAAAAGATGGTCATTCAATTGATGATTTCAGTATCACTTTACCTCCTGATGATGATCTGAATGCATTATTTGTAGGAACTGCTACATCATCTCCGGCTGGAACATCAAATACTGCAACAGTTGTAGTTTCCAACGACGGTCAACTTCCTGCAAACTCATTTCAGGTGCAGTTGCTTATCAACGGAATTCCTGCTGATACAATAAATGTTATCATTCCACTGCAACCGGAAGATACTGTGTTTCTCAATGGTAACTATATAACTCCTGCAGGTCAGTTTACGCTATGTGCTGTAATTTTATATCCTGCTGATACTATTTCTTCCAACAATATAACCTGTACAACTTCAATAGGAATAGGCACAGAAAATCTTCCATACTTTACCGATTTCGAATCAACAGGCAACGACTGGGAAGCAACTACAATTATAGCGGGCACTAGTTGGGAATACGGAACACCAGCTTATGGTGTAACAACAGGAGCATATTCCGGATCAAATTGCTGGGATGTTAATCTGAATTCAACATATCTGGATAATGCAGTTGCTTATTTATTTACTCCGTATTTCAATATTTCCGGAACACCTGATCCTGTTCGTGTTTCTTTCTACAATAATTTTAATACACTGGCAGGGCTTGATGGAGTATTTGTAGAGTATGAACTGGATCAGTCAGGTGTGTGGACTATTGCAGGTATATATAATGATCCTGCAGGCAACAATTGGTATAATGATCCTTCGGGTCCATGGTTTGGCGGAATTTCAAACGGTTGGAAAAAAGCCTATCTCAACCTTCCTGTTACAGGAAATAAATTACGCTTCCGTTTTACATTTATATCAGGTGCAGGAGGTAATCAGGAGGACGGTTATTCTATAGATGACTTTAGAGTTACAACAATTCCTGATAATGATGTCAGTGTTAATGATATTACTAATTATAGCGGATCAGCAGGAGTTACTATTACTCCCGTTGTTCAGATTAAAAACGTAGGCACTACATCACAATCAGGATTCCCTGTTACCTATACTATTGATGGTGTTATAACAGGAACTCAGAATTATGCAGGAACGCTGAATCCCGGACAAACTGATCTGGTAAGTATGTCATCATTCGTTATTCCTGCAGGGCCATTTGATATCTGCGCTTACACATCTTTAAATTCTGATAGTGATCATAGTAATGATACTCTTTGCAAAGGTGCAGTTGGTGTAAGTACTTTGTCACTTCCTTACTCTGATAATTTTGAAGGAACACAACTATGGTCGGTATTAACAACTGGTAATCCTGTTACAAACTGGGAACTCGGTTTACCTGCATTCAATGCAACAACAGGAACTCATTCAGGAATAAAATGCTGGGATGTTAATCTTACTACGGCTTATGGAGCGGATGCAATTACGATGTTGTTCTCACCTTACTTTGATTTCAGTACTGCTTCTCACGATACACTTTCTTTCTGGCAGAATT
>JBDTVD010000218.1:0-6200 GCA_040007375.1 Bacteroidota bacterium
AAAAGAAACCTGCAATATTTGACGGAATTTTCCAGGAAACAATAACATCACCATTAGTCTGAACTGCAGTACACCGCGGTGATACAGGACTGATTACCGGTGTAGCAGATTTAACAGAGTCTCCATCAATACTGGATAAAGATGTACATGCATCAGGAGCACCATGAAGAACACGAACCTGATAAACTACAGAATCTCTGCAAAGATCAATTGTATCCCGGTAAGTGAAAATATTATTTACTGTAGTTATTGAATCCCATACCGCTGCGGTACTTACTTTTTTCCGGATTTCATAAGCAGCAGGTTGTGATGGAAAATGGAAGTTATTCCAGTTCAGTAATACGTTTCCATTTCCACCTGTGGTATCTGCATTAAGAATAATTGGTCTTACACGACCTGCAGAATCAGATTCAATCATTCCGCAACTGTCAAGTGTTGTTATATAATAAAAATACGGCCCACCAGTATAAACATTTGCTGTTGCATCAGTATATGTTTTTGTACCGTAACTGGTAACAGCACCTATTTGCGAATACGGACCAGCAGAAGAAGGTGATGATCGATAAATTATATATCCGCCAAAAATTCTTCCTGTATCTGCAGGTAATGGTTCTGACCAATCGAGTGTAACATTTCCATTTGGAAGAACGGAAACACAATTTACGGTTGGTGGTTCTACTACAGTATCGTTTACGAAAGTTGTTCCACCCAAAGAAGACCAGGACCAACATTGACTGCTATCCATTATTCCGACCTTCCAGGTAATGCTGTCTATACAACCAGCAAGTGTATCTAAATAAACGTAATTATTAGTTGTATCAACAAAATTAGTGGAATCAACAAATACTGTAGTGTTCAATGCATGATTCGTTCTATATATATGATAATAACCGTTAAAATTGGTGAGTGGTAATGGCAATTTAAGCGGATTCCATTTTACTGTTGCTACAGAACTTCCTGCTGTTGCAAAACTTGCAGTTACTTTAATTGTCTGCAAAGTATCCGATCCGTTTTTAGAAAGTCCAAGGCTATCACATCCACATCTTGTAAGCATGGAGTAATAATATTTTTGTTGCTGTGCATTAACAGTAGTATCTGTATAAGATCCTGATCCATATACAAGCACACTGTCAATCGTTACATAAGGTCCGTTTTTATTTATTGAACGAAGGATCTGGTAATTGTAAAATGTATTGAAAGTATCAACAGGAGTAGGAGGTGTCCAGGATAAAGTTACATGACCGGCAGTATCTACATCAAGGCAACGCAGTTTCGGAGGCAATAATTTTGGAGGTTCTACAACGATAATTGTTACTGTTACATTTTTGCGCCCGGGTGCCGGACAGAAATTATCTCTTGCTTTAAGAACGAAAGTGTAAGCATTGGATAGGGAAACACAACCCTGCTTTCGAGGAAGATGATTACAACTGGTTTTCCAATTCATAATTATCCTGTCTGCAGGACTAAATGAATAGGGTGTAACCTTATTTAAAGTTGCACACGGTGGACGTCCGCAACCGGTATTAGGTGCAGCGAAATATGCGGAATCCATTGCCTGACCGATAATCTCAACTGTGACTACCTGTAATGAAAGAGGTAAGTTAAAATCGGTATCCTGAACTTTAATATCAAAATGTGCAGAGTCACCGGCAATGATAGTATCAACAATAGATTGATAACCTAAATTAGTTGTCGGGTCGAGGAATGAGGGTGGTTGATTTAACAGACCAGTGGAAACAACACCACAGAGATTAGATAATCCAACCTGAATCTCTCTGTAAATTTCAGCCACTTTAACATTGCATTTGAAAGCATCAACCCTTACGCAGGTAACAAAATCACCCTGCACCCCGGCAGCAGGAAAAATATTAACCTCACCAGTATTCTGATCAAGTGTAGGATTACCTGGTAATTGGTTATTTGTGGTGTATGGACCCAGGTAAGATAATAAAACCGGAGGAATATTATCTGCAGGTCGATCCCAGGTATATCTTAAAGAATCGAACTCTATATCAATTGCAGTATGGTTGTAGGTATAAGAATAACCGGTGCAGATAAATGAACTTGGTCTTTCTGCAAATGCGGGTGAATTGTCAAAACATGGAGTAGCAGGTTGTCCGTTATAGGAAAACATTTTTGATCTTAGTGTCATTCCTATTAAACCGGGATTGGCAATATTCTGTATGGAGTTGTTTCTACAGCAAAGGTTCCAACTGAAAACCCATCCTGCTGCAGGCGGTGTACCAGCTCCGAGATTTATCGGTGCGGATTTAAATACATACTCTTCAGTTGCACCTTGCGGTGGATTAATATCAGCACAGCTATAACCGCAGCCAGGAGCAGACAAATCTGTTAGGGATACAAACGCACAGTTGATGGAGCTTATAGATGGGTTACCTGATACAGTTATCTGCTGTGTTGCTGTAGTAAAAGATGAACCTCTGCAATCACGGTATATCTTTAGGTAAAACACATAATTGTTACCACTGCACCTCCAGGTGATTTCTCCACCCATCATATGGGAAGAGTATCCACTGAATACCGTAAATGTTAATACTATCGCAAGAATTAAACGCCTCATGTTTTGTCCGGTTTTGTACGAGGCTCAAACTTAGCAAAAATTGCCCTGTTCTACAACTATTTTTTTCCAACAGTAACCTGTGTAAAACCAGAGGAAGAAAGATACTTTTCGGCAACTGCTAAAACCTCGTTTGGTGTGATGTTCTTTAACGTGTCCAAGTACTGCCTGAAATAATCGTAGTTCAGTCCAGAAAGTAACACAGTTTTAAAACGGTCGGAAATGGCAAAAGGGCCATCCATACTGCGTTGAAAAGACCCATAAAGGTAGTTTTTAACCAATGCAAGTTCTTGTTCCGGTACCACATGTTCCCGTAGTTGTGCAACTTCAATATATATTTCTTTAAGTGCTGCTTCACAAACATCAGCACCAACTTCTGTTGATATATAAAAATAGCCATCATCAGCCAATGAAGCAAGGCCTGAACCAATGCCATATGTATATCCTTTATCTTCTCTGATATTTGTCATCAGCCTGGATCCGAAATATCCACCAAGAATGGTATTGAGTACAGTGAGTTTTGGATAATCAGGATGTTTCCTGTTGAATAATCTTCTTCCGATACGAATAGCATTCTGAACAGCGCCCGGCCTCTCAAAATGAGAGGTAACAGGAATATACTCTTCCAGTTTATATAAAGAACCTGAATCTGTTTTCTCTTCAAAATTCAACTCATTCAGCCGTGAAGTAATTTTTTGTACGTCTTTATCATTTGTTTTACCGGAAAGTATTACTGCTTTTAAACCGGAAGTATAATTGGTTTTATAAAATGATTTAAGTTGTGAAGAACTGACATCATTATAGTTACTGACATCCGGAAAATAACCATATATATGATTTTTATATAAAGCATGATTAAAATGTTTCCTTGAAAGATAATCTACCTTCTCCAGGTTTACTGTTAATCGCTGACGTTCCTGCTGAATATATGTTTCCAGTTCATCTTCAGGAAAAGAAGGATCATTGAGTACTTCCACCAGAAGTGCAACCGTTTTTTCGAGAAATTTATTAAGGGAATACAAGGTTATGGATGCATAATCCACTGTGCATTCTGTTTGCAGATAGGCTCCGTAATAATCAAATAAATCTGCAATTTCCGCTGATTTTCTGGTGGATGTTCCTTCGTCAATAAGCTCGTTTGTTACAGAGGCAATAAGAGGATGTTTATGATAGGCAGATCCTGCATCAAAAATTAATTCCAGCTTACATACATCCTGTGTTCCGGCACTTATTATATATAATGAAGATTTGTTTTTTAACTTTATTTCAAGCGGCTCAGTTAATACTATTCCGGCAGGAACTTTCAGTTCCGGTGCAAGTGTTCGGTTGATCATTTATTTTTTTGGGATAGATAATATAATGTGGAACAGTTTTCTTTTCTGAAAATACCAGTTGCAACTTTGCTGATATCTTCACACGTAACGTTTATATATAGTTCTGACTGACGATTTGCAAGTGCTGCATCACCAAGCATTTCAAAATACGATAAATTAAGTGCTTTATTGGCAACATTCATCTCAGCAAATACAAGAGATGCTTCGGTTTTATTACGTACTTTTTCCAGCTCATGCGCATTGCCGAAATTCTTTATTTTTTCCAGCTCTTCATCAATTGCTTTTTCTCCATCTTCCGGTTTAACACCATCAGTAAGTTTTCCTTCAACAACAAATAAACTCTTATCCAGCTCACCTAACATGTATGCTCCGATTTCTGCAAACAACTTTTTTTCTTTAACCAGTGTTTGATATAATCTTGAAGATTTTCCTCTCGATAATAAATCAGATAATAAATCTGTTGCATAAAATTCTTTATCAAAACGTGAACAGCAATGCCACGCTTTATATATGTTGCTGTAAGGAACATCTCTCTCAACTGTCAGCGATCTTGCTTCAGTCTGTTCAGGTTCCTGTGGTAATTTATTATTTAAAATTCCGGAATCAGGAATAGCACCGAACCATTTTGCAGTAAGCTCTTTTGCCTGTGAAACGGAGATATTTCCTGCAATACATAATATCGCATTGGATGGATGATAATGCTTTTTGAAAAATGCTTTTACTTCATCCAGTGTTGCCAGTTCAATATGAGATGGTTCAATACCAATTGTTGCCCATTTGTAAGGATGAACCTTGTAGGCAAGCGGACGTAACATCAACCATACATCACCATAAGGTTGATTTAAATAACGCTGACGGAATTCTTCCACAACCACGTTGCGTTGTACTTCTAAACTCTTTTCAGTAAATGCCAGACTCAACATTCTGTCTGACTCCAGCCAGAACGCAGTTTCTGCATTTTGAGAGGGAATAGTGAGATAATAATTGGTGAAATCATTATTGGTAAAGGCATTGTTTTCACCACCTGCACGTTGCAGCGGTTCGTCATAACTCGGAATATTTACTGATCCACCAAACATGAGATGTTCAAACAGATGCGCAAAGCCGGTTCTATGTTCTTCTTCATTCCGTGCACCTGCTTTATATAAAATGTTCAGTGCAACAAGTGGTGTAGAATGATCTTCATGTATAATTACTGTGAGCCCGTTTTCCAGGCGGTATTTTTCAAATTCAATCATATCAGAGTTGAGCTATTTTTTGCTTTTCAATTAAAAATTGATTCCATATTTCATTTATAATTTCTGCAGCAGGTTGAATTTTATTTAATACTGCTGATACCTGTCCGATTTCCAGTTCACCATCATCCAGGTTTCCTTCAAACATTCCTTTCTTTGCACGACCACGACCAAGTATTGTTTTTAATTCTTCAATGGATGCACTTCTGTTTTCAGCATCTGCAATTTCATTATAAAATTTATTGCGTATCAATCGTACAGGCGTTAGTTTTTTTATGGAGAGAATAGTATCTCCTTCATTGGAATTAATAACCACATTTTTAAAATTATCATGTGCTGATGATTCTACTGCAGTCACAAATCGCGAACCTACCTGAACTCCTTCGGCACCTAATGCAAATGCTGCAAGCATGGAACGTCCATCAGCAATACCACCTGCTGCAATCAATGGAAGATCGGTACAATCTCTTATCATCGGAATCAAACACATGGTAGTTGTTTCTTCCCGACCATTATGACCGCCGGCTTCAAATCCTTCTGCTACCAATGCATCAACACCTGCTTCCGTAGCTTTACGAGCAAACTTTTTATTGGCAATTACATGAACAACAGTAATTCCATGTTCTTTAAAATGTGATGTCCACGTTGCCGGATTTCCTGCTGATGTAAAAACAATTTTAACTCCGAGTTCTATAATTAATGCTGCATGTTCTTCCATAGCAGGATATAAAAGAGGAAGATTTACTGCGAATGGTTTTCCTGTAGCTGCTTTACATTTAATAATATGTTCCCTTAATACTTCAGGATACATAGAACCGGAACCAATTATGCCAAGTCCTCCTGCATTACTTACTGCCGAAGCAAGTCTCCATCCACTACACCAGATCATACCAGCCTGAATGATTGGATATTTAATATTGAATAACCGGGTAATTCTATTGTCCATATAATAATAAGGCAATGTTTTTTTAAATCAGAACAAAACTTCTATTCTTGCTTTGGCACGTGATAACACTTCCCGCCATTGAAATTCCTTCTTTCCAAAACCTGTTG
>JBDTVD010000219.1:0-6187 GCA_040007375.1 Bacteroidota bacterium
ATCAAAATGATGTGTTGGTGGATTGCTCAGCCATTCTGCAAAGGATGGCTGCTTTTGATTTGATAAGCCCTGCAATAATCATTAATATATAAGGCAGCAGTTATTAAATCCTGAAAACAGAATAGGGCAGGAGGATTTAATTCCTTAGCAATAAAATTTTTTTATTTACTTACCTTGGCTGAAACTTGATGGAGTCTTCAAAGCGATCGCAGCAAAAATTAGCTTTCTCCACAATCATCTTTCTAACCCTGTCAACAGTAATGATTATTTCCTGGTTTCTTCGTGGATGAAGGTTGCACGATTTGCCAACCATTAAACCTTTTAATTCCAGTGCATAAGCTTCACCTGCCTGGTTTAAAACTGTTGCAGAAATCTGATCAGAGAGTTTACCATCAAGTGGTATTGTATTTAAGCGGATTTGTACCATTCCTCACAAGATACGCATTAAAACCGGCAAAAGGGTAATTATTTGGCGAATGACTTCTATTAATAATTAAAAAGGTGCATCAGGATAGTTCTGATGCACCTTTCAATATATAAATTAATATCCTAGTTTCCTTTAATAACCTTCTCACGCATAAGGCCTTCAGGTGTTATCACTTTTATAAAATAACTACCAGCTTTCCAGTCTTTAGTTTCCACTTTAATTGATTTCTCAGGAGAACCATTATTACTGTTATAAATGAGTTTACCGCTGATATCTGTAACCGTTACTTCTGCTGAAGTTTGAATTTCAGAAAATCTTATTTCCAGTTGATCAGCAAAAGGATTTGGAAATACTGATGCTGTTAAAGAATTCATCTCGCTGATGCCTGCTGTAGTAAAATTGATGCAGTTTGATGTATCAGAACAACTGCTAAGTGTAATTACAACTGCATATGAACCATTTGTAAGAGGTGAAAACGCCTGTTGTGTTGCGTTTGTAACAGGAGCATTGCCATTGTTACAATCAATCCACTGGTAAGTGCCTCCAGCCTGTGCAGAAGTAAGTGTTGTTGTGTTCTGGGCTATAGATAAGCTGATGTTAGCTACTGTTACTTTAAGCTCAACAAGTGAGTCACAAATTGATGGAGTTTGAAATGCCTGTATGTAATTTCCGCTTTGTGTGATAGTAAGTGTTCCGAAAGAAATAAACTCTCCCGGACAAATTGTTGCTGAATCAACAGTGCCTTTAACAATACCTGCAACGAAATTACTTGTTGTTCCTGTTTTTGTAAAACCAAACATGCTGCCTGGAAATCCTGTTACAGTATTCAGAACATTTGTAATAGTTGTATTATTTCCTCCTGCAGTTCCCTGGTTGAATTTGTAATACATTTTCAGATTGATATCAGATGGATCAATATGATTATTATATATACAGGAAATTTCCTGTGTTGATAATGCTTTGTTCCATAAACTTACTTCATCCAGTTTTCCTTTAAAGTAGAAGTTAGTTCCCTGGTAAAGCAGGTTTCCCATATATAATGTTTGTGTTCCGGAAGTAATTGAACCTGATGCAGCAATAGATCCAACTGATAAACCATTTTTATATAATGTTAAAGCACTTCCATTATAGGTAAGTACTAAGTGCTGCCAGGTGTTTATTGTAAGGCTGTTTATTACTACATCGAAAGCAACTCCTGCACTGTTCCTGAAACGGGCTTCTATACCTGTTGCAGTATGCTGAATCATATAAAAATCAGCATCCACATTATTCCGGAATCCACAGATCCCATCATAATCCGGGAATACAATATTGTTGTTGGCTGGATATACCCAACATGACAAAGAAATGTTTTGAGAGTTCACAATTGCGGCAGATGCATTCGGTACTGTGATATAGTCATCCACATTATCGAAATCAAGTGCATTCTGTTGTGCATCACTCATTGAAGGAAGCAGTGTCATAGCGATCACTACTGTAAATAATTTAGATAGTTTTTTATACATGGTTTAAGTTAATAGGAATGTCAAAAATAGCTTTTTTATGATGTTGATGTCCTAGTCAATTTTAACTATCTTGCAAGCTGTCAAAGCAAAACTATTTTATGATTCAGAAAAACCGGATAGCCATCCTGCTATTTATGTGTTTTATACAACAGGTAAGTGCGCAAACTTTTAGTGCAACCGGAGATACAATTCCTGATGATGGATCAACGATTGATTTTCCGATAACAGTGAATGGAATTCCAAATGTTATTGATACTTCCGCTTACGGACTTGAATCAGTTTGTATCGACCTTACTCATACCTGGGATTCTGATCTTGATATCAGTTTAGTAGCACCGGATGGGACTTTGATTTTACTCTCCTCTGCAAATGGTGGTGATGGCGACGGTTATACTTCCTGTTTCAACAATACAGCAACTGCATGCATTATGCTGGGATCAGCACCGTTTAATGGTACCTTTCGTCCTCAGGGACAACTGGGCAGAGTGAATAATCTGCAGAATCCAAATGGTACATGGTTTTTGCGAATTCATGATACATATGCTTTTGCTGACTGGGGAATATTGTTCAACTGGTCCATTACATTCAGCACCAATCCTGCAACCTACAAAGCATTTACATCTTCTGACATTCCACTTGTAATTATAAATACCAATAACCAGGTAATTTCTTCTGAGCCAAAAATTATGGTGCATATGGGAATTATTGATAATGGTGCCGGTCAGCGGAATAATGTAACGGATACCATGAATATATATAATGGCTGGGCCGGAATTGAAATACGTGGACATAGTTCTTCCGGTTTTCCACAAAAACAATATGCAATTGAAACACGTGATTCATTGGGTAATGATAGTGATGCTGTACTTCTTGGTATGCCATCTGAACATGATTGGATATTATATGCTCCGTATACGGATAAGTCGTTGATGAGAAACAGACTGACTTATAAGCTTGCATCTGAAACAGGAAATTATGCAGTGCGTGGCCGTTTTGCAGAATTAATTATTGATGATCAGTATGAAGGTATTTATGAGCTTACTGAAAAAATAAAGCGTGATGCAAACAGAGTTGATATTGCAAAACTTACAGAAGCTGATACAACAGGTGATGATCTTACCGGTGGTTACATTGTAAAAATAGATTGGGTTGATGGTCCTTCCTGGACTTCAAATTATTTACCTGATCAGACAAACCCTGGTAACAACGTTATCAATTTTCAACTTGTGTATCCCAGGCCTGATATAGTTACTGTGCAGCAGCAGAATTACATTCAATTATATATAGATAGTTTTGAAACCGCACTTACATCACCATCCTTTACAAACCCCGTAACAGGATGGAGGAAGTTTGCAATGGAAAATACCTTTATTGATTTTTTCCTGCTGAATGAATTAAGCAAAAATGTGGATGGATATCGTTTGTCCACTTATTTTTTTAAAGATAAAAACAGCAACAATGGAAGAATACAAATGGGTCCGTTGTGGGATTTTAATCTTGCATGGCATAATGCCGATTATTGCGGTAATGACTCAACATCAGGTTGGGCATACAGGATAACAGATTTCTGCCAGACTGATGTTCCTTTCTGGTGGAAGCGCCTGATGTTTGATTCACAGTTTAAAAATAATCTTCGTTGCAGGTGGGAATCACTTCGTGCAACAAATCTGGATACTGTTAATCTTTTCAGTTATATAGACAGTGTTTCCGTTTTACTCCAGGAATCACAGGTACGGCATTTTGAGCAGTGGCCGATTTTAGGTGCATATGTCTGGCCGAATCCTTCACCGCTTGCAACAACTTATGCAGAAGAAATTGAACATCTGAAAGAATGGATTGCTGCAAGAGTAGTATGGCTGGATGCAAATATTCCTGGTAGTTGTGTCACTGCAGGAACTGATATTTCATACAATCCTGATTTTTCCTTTTATCCAAATCCTGCGAAGGATCATATTATTATTGATGCTTTCCATCTCTTCAAACAACAAGCACATGTTGATATATATAATGCAAGTGGTGTGCTGATGTTTTCGGAAGTGGCAGGAGTAAATGAAAGTAATTCCGGTATGATTGATTTGAAGTTCTATAACCTGGAGCCCGGCATATATATAATCCGTCTGCTGGATGGAACAGAATTGATTGGTAATAAAAAACTGGTTGTAGAATAATTTAAAAGCTGATGTGTAAAACCAGGCCTGTTATGTCTCCACCAAATTGAGGAAGAAGCATTGCAGAAGATTTACTTTTCTTACTCCATTTATACTGATGTGTTGCATACACCACATTCGTTGAAAGAATACCGAAACCGGCTCCTGCAATAATATCTGAAATCCAGTGCCTGTTATTCAAAACACGCATTGTTCCCACAGTAGTGGCAAGTGTATAAGCACCGATAGTGTACCAGTTACTTCGGTATCCGAACTCATGTGATAAAAAAGAAGCAGCCATAAATGCCTGTGCTGTATGCCCGGATGGAAATGAATTTTTTCTACCTGAATCCGGACGTCCTTCACCAACAATTTTCTTAAGTGAAAGGACAAGGCCCGACATAAGCAATTCAGATTTCACAAATATGGCAATCTGGTCGGGTATTTTTGTTTTCGGCTTCACACCAAAAGCATCCAGTATAAAAACTGCAGCAGAAGGGACATGCTGAAGATAATCATCTGTTTTATTGGAAAAATTTACAAAGTTTTCATTCCGTTCTTCTCTCACTTCAAAATTATCCAGAAAAAAACCATCAGCATCTTCATCAAGTGTAATGGATGTTCCAATCAGGATCAAAGCACCGGGAACAACCCAGGTGGAAAGTTTTCTTAACCTGGAATGTGGTGTGGTTACTGAATCGGAACTTGTAGTATCAATATTCTGTTGAGCATAACTATTTTCATGCTGAAATAAAACAAAAAGAAATATTAATAAAACAGAGGGACATTTAAAACGGGAGCTCATTTTTCCGGACTTTTACAAGGGTGATCCACCTGTTAGTAGTCGTTGCAATTGTTCTTAACAATTACCCGGTGAAATTAAGCCTTCTACAGCAGGATACGTGTCGGTTTGTAAGTATTTTAGCATGATAAAAATCATAAAAAGATAACGTAAAACTTTTTAGGGTTGATCGCGTAAAAAGCATAATCAAAGGAATGTCGCAATTAAAACTTTTCTTCTGTAAGCTGTTGTTATTTACCGCATTTTTTATGGGTACTTATAGTGCATTGTTATTTGCCATGACACATCTTAAAATCGGCGGGAATAAATTTGTTTACCGGGCTGTTCAGGGATTGGTCTGGAAAGGAGGATTCAGTTATGATCGCTTCAGGGAGTTTAATCCTGATGAGAAATATGATATCCTGGTTTTCGGATCGTCACGCGCAAACAGAGGAATTGATCCACACAGTTTTGAAAGAGCAGGATATTCAATATATAATCTTGGTACAGATGATCAGACTCCGATAAATACCTGTGTGATGGTGAAAGAGTTTGTAAAGAAAAATAATTGCAGACTGGTGCTGCTTGATGTGTATGATAAAGTGTTCAGTCAGAATCCGCTTGAATCCAACTCCGACCTGATACAAAATCTGAACAATGATGATGATGCATTTAAGATGACACTTGCTGCTGGTGATTTAAGAGCTGTCAACCAGTTTGGAGTTCGGTTGATGTTGAAGAATCAACAACCGGAATATAAAGCTGCAACTGATTTATATAAGGGTTTTCGAGGATTGGAAGATGTATTTCATTATTCTGATGAAACACATCTATATTTCAGTATGCCACGACAATTAAGTGCCTTTGAAGAAACCTTAAAATATCTTTCATCAATAGATGTCCCTTGTCTGATTACCTGTCAGCCATTACCGAAAGTTCCGGTGAAACATGATGCATTTATAAAAGATATTCAACCCATTCTTAAAAAATATAATTTAACACTGTACGATTTTACTGATAACAGATCATTAGTAAATCCATCAGGCTTTGCGGATATGAGTCATTTAAATAGTGATGGAGCAAAACGTTATTCTGATTTTCTGGCCGATTCACTGGTGAATAAAATCATCAGCAATGCAAAACAGGTTGCTGGGAAGGATATTATAAATTCTAAATTAGAAATTATAAATTGAAAGACCTTAGTTTTGGTTTTTGGGTTTTGAAAGGGATCTAATGTACATCCTTTTTTTGTTGTCTTATTCGATGTCTTAGAATTTCTTATTCTAAAAGTTTCTGCTAAAAAAACACTATATATATAAGTTGATTT
>JBDTVD010000220.1:0-6165 GCA_040007375.1 Bacteroidota bacterium
TATGAAAATAGAGATAACCTCCAAAAATTTCATCACTTCCATCACCTGTCTGCACAACGATGGTTCCGTTTTCGCGCGCAAGTTTTGAAATGAACCAGATTGGAATAGCAGTAGCATCAGCAAGAGGTTCATCAAAGATGGATGCCATCTCCGGAAGTAATTCTTTCAGATCATCAGGCTGTACAATTTTTTCAAAATGTTCAGTGCCGTATTTCTTTGCAATTTTTTCTGCGTATTTTAATTCTGTGTAATCAGGCTGATGACTGAAGCCGATAGAATAGGTTTTAATTTTGCTGAATCCAAGCTGATTCATATACGCAACAATTGCGCTGGAATCCACACCACCACTCAGAAATGCACCAACAGGTACATCGGCCACCATGCGCAGCGAAACAGCATCGGTAAGTTCTTTATTTATTCTTGAGCAGATGGATTGCTCATCTTTTTCTGCAATATTTTTATATTCTACATCCCAGTAAACAACCGGTTGATCAACAACGTTACTGTTTGCTGTGATGTAAGATGCAGGAGCGATTTTATATATATTCCGGAATAAAGTTTTTGGTGAAGAAACCTGGTTAAAGGTGAGAAAGTGATACAACGATTCATCATCAGGTTGTGCTTTCACCCAGGGTAATGTTAACAAGGCACGAATTTCAGAGCTGAATGCAAGAACACCATTCTGAAGTGTGTAATAAAGAGGTTTTTTTCCAATACGATCACGTGCAAGAATAAGTTTTTGCTCTTTATTATTCCACCATGCAAAAGCAAACATGCCATTCAGATCTTTTAAACAGGCTGTTCCTTTACGATGAAGTAATTCCATCAATACTTCTGTATCACTATCACTTTTGAAATGATGATCAGGTATTGCTTTTTTCAACTCCTGATAATTGTAAATCTCACCATTAAAGATAATTGCATTTCCATGTTCATCCAGCATGGGCTGATGACCAAGCTGAGAAAGATCAATGATGCTTAACCTTCTGTGACCGAAAAATAATTTATGATCAGCAGTATTCCATGTACCTTCATCATCAGGTCCACGATGTGCAATGCTTTTATTCATTCCACTGATGAGTGATGGAACATCAGCAAGATGCTGACCGGTGAAATTATATATGCCGTTTATGCCGCACATTTTTGGTGATGATGTGATTAAGTGATGATGTGATTAAGTTGTGCAAGTGTTTTTATATACTGTATAAATTTCTTTTTCCATTCTTTCAATAGTGAATTGTTTTGCATAGTTTTTTCTCTGCTCCTGATCTATACCATTAAAATCACCTGAACGATTGTTATAATAGGTGTTTATTCTTTCGGCAAATTCTTTTTCATCATTAACAACGTCACCATCATCCTGTGGACTTACAATCTCCGCTAAACCACCGCTGTCACTGAAAACAATCACCGGTTTTCCTGCATCATAAGCTTCAATAGCTACTAAACCGAATGCCTCTTTTTCTGATGTGAATGCACAAACATCAAATGACTGCAAACAATAACGTGCATCCTGTCTGTATCCTGCAAAGATCGTTGTTCTTTCAATTCCAAGTTTCACAGCAAGATTTTTCATTTCCTGCAATAAAGGACCATCACCAATAACATATAATCTGCAATCCATTTTATCTTTTGAAAAAAGTGCATATGTTTTCAGAAGACGATCAATTCGTTTTACTCCAGCCATTCTTGCAATCGTTCCTACAACAAAAGAATTTTTTAACTCAGGAATTTCAGGATTACTGCCGGAAGGAATAAATGCAGGAATTCCATTATAGATAACCTGTTTTTTTACTCTGCTCAATCCATAACGACCAGAGGCAAATTGTTCGGAAAATTTAGAGTTGAATATAATGAAATCAACAGAAGAATTCAGAAATCGCTTTTGTAATGATGAAACTAAATCATCTCTCCAACCTGTCTTTTTTCCAATACCGAAGTTTCCATGTTCTGTATAAATAATTTTCCTGTTGGAATTTTTAGCAGCCAGTGCAATTAACGGATTGAAGGAATGTATGTGGATAATATCATTGTGCTGAAATAATTCTTTTGCTTTCCTGTAACAGCCGGCAGAAATATCATGACCACCTTTCAAACCAAGCGCAAATACTTCAATATTCAAAGAAGCGAAATGTGGTAAAAGATCACCTTCTGATTTTGCAATTAATAATGAAACAGTAAGGTCAGCATTCTTTTGCTGCTGTGAAATAAGATCCATCACCACCCGTTCAATGCCACCGATAGTTGCCGACCAGATTACATGTATCACCTTAATCATTACCAGTTCCGGATTTTTTTTCAGCAACAGTAACAAAGCCGATTGCTCCGTATGTAAATTTACGATAGAAGCTGCGTATCAAAGGAAGTTTAGCTGTCCACAGGTAGAGTGCCTGGGGAAATAAAACAGTAACCAGGAAAAAAGGATTCCAGGCTGTATATATAAATTTCAAATGTAATTTCTTCGACAGTTGGTTCCAGAAACGAAGCCACGGTTTTACACCTAATGTAAAAAAAGCACCAATCACATCTGAAACAGGTGTTATCGATTTAATTTCAAAATTTTCTTTGGTAAGCAAATATCGTAATCCCTGTTCTGTATATCGATAATGATCATATACGCCATCAACAGTTGGTACTACAAAAGGAGTTGTAAGAATTACTGTTCCACCTGGTTTAAGTAAACGATTAATTTCTCTCAGCATTTCACGTGGTTCACTCATATCATGCATTACTTCTGTACTCAAAACAGTATCTACGCTTTCATTTTCTAATGGCACCTGCGTAGCTGAACAATATAAATCAATGTTGGCTTTTGGAAATGGGGAATCCTGCAGATCAGCACCAATAGTTTTTATATAATGTGGTGCATATAAATCATAATAAGGTCGTGGTCCGCAACCAAGATCAAGTAATAATCCGTTGTTGCCTTTACTTTTAAAATAATCACCAAGCAGTTTTCTGCGTAGTGTATTTTCAATAACAGCTCCGGGATTTGCTAAATGCATGTCAGATTATTTTCGAAGTGATACTGGTAGTAATCGTCATGAATCCCGGAAGATATTTCCTGTTGTATGATTTCATTTCTTTTAAAAATTCAAACCGTTCTGCTATTATTGGTAATGATGTTTGATGAATGATTGGCATTCCGAAATGGAAACTGTTAAACCGGTTTTGTAAACGCATCATCTTCTTTCCAAAAACAGAAAAGATAGAAGGCAGCACCATTCCATTATGTTGAAATGATAACCGTTGTGAATCTTTCAGAACTGCATTGCGGGAAACCTGGTATTGCTCCATTAATGGAAGATACATCGGATGCTGGATAAAAATCTCATTGCAAAATGATTCATAATCCTTATCAAAATGTTCAATCCATTTATCAAGAACTGTATCAGATGGTGTTTGGGAAAACCAATGCTGAATAACAAATTTTAATTCCTGTAATTGTTTCATCACTGAGCCTGATGTGATACCGAGAAATTCCAGATCATATATAATTCCTTTCATATGTTGAAGAAAGGAACGCAGGTTAATGGTTTTATAAACAAGCTGAATTTTAAGATCAATATAATTTGCGATGAGAAATTCAATAGCTGTCTGAATTTTTAATGCAGTAAGTTGCGCTTCTGTTTTATTTTCTTTCCATGTTAACTCCAGATCTTCACCACTCAGCAAAACATGATCACTCCATAATGTGTAATGATGATTTTTGTAAAAATGATTTTCTGAAATAGCCATTATACCATGTGTGTACAACTGTTTAAACTGTTCCGGCATTCCTTCAAATCCAGTGTGTATGCATTTTACATCATTCTCAAAAACCAATAACAGGTCAAGATCAGAAATTCCGGGAACTGTGATATTACCAAAACGATAAAATGATTTCAAACCAGGATATCCGGAAACATTCTGCACCATCCATTGCGTTGCTTCATCATAAAGTTTTCTTTCGATGGACGATGGACGGTTTATATATTTCATACTTGCAGACATCAGGCTGATTATTTACTTCTTCTACAATTTTTTTTGTCAGGATAAATTTTATGCAAATCGTCGTAATGCTGCTATTTTCTTTTTTCCATCAACAGCCATATAACCGTTGATAAATGAAATCGTGTGAACACCATATTTGTAATTTCCTGTTAACTGTTTTGGCTCAACAGCGGCAGCATACTTTTCAGTGAATGATTCAGTAGTAAGTTCTATAACGTGGTTGATCACAATTCTTCCTCCGTATGTTTTGCTGCTGTCCTGCGACGGACGATAAAGTTTGTTATCAATGATAAAAAATGTTCCTGCCGGTCGTGCATTTCTTACATCACACTTTACAGGGTTTTGCTGATGTGCATTCCAGGTTCCGTTCAGTTCATCTGCATGATATATATATAAGCGCAGGTCTGAACTTTTATGTTGCTTCCTGGTGCAGAACATCCACCATTTGTTATTCCATTTAACAATAGTAGGATCCACCGCGTCCATATTATCAATCAATACTTTTGAATCTGAAATACGAAAGGCATCATCCACTTCATATAAAGTGACTTTACCGGAATCAGCATTTTCAGGCAGTATATATTTTTTCTGTTCGTGTTCGATGATAAACGGATAACTTAAATGAGATTCTTTTTCAAGGGTTTTGGTATACGCAGAAAATTGGTTTTTGTTATAGGAGGAATTACACAAAATACCCTTACCGCTTTTAACAGGAAAATGTTCAAAGAAAATACGCAATGCATCTCCATCAGAAATAATAAATGGATCCGCATTAAAGGAACGACCTTTTTCCTCTTTCATCCAATTGACAGCAATGGAAGAAGGTTGTTTTAATAGTTGTTCAGGTGTTAAGGTGGTGATGCCAATGTTCCAGCGAAAGGAAGTAAACATCAGGTTGAAAATATGTTTAGTAAATGCACTGAAAACTTTTTTGTTTAATACAGCTCCGTTTATCTCCGGATTTGCAAGAACACTTACAAATTTTGTTGGTAGTGGTGATGTTCTTAATATATATTCAGTAAGCATGAATCCAGCCTGTTCTGTAATGCTGCGAACCTGCTTTTCTATGGAATGAAGTACAGTACGATAAACTCCTGTTTCGCAAATGGTGATGCTTCCATCTTTGCTGATCCTGAGCAGATTTATTTCTGTTACAGAACTACCTGTTTGCAGAGGATATAACAATGTTGAATAACTGTTAAGCAGAAAATCGAAATGAAGAATTTTTCCTGTATCAATTCCTGATTTTTTTATTGATGATGTGGTAAAGTTTATATAGAATTCAGGATTGATTCCTGGTGCTAAAGGAGGAACAAACTCGCGCAGTTTTTCTGTTGGAATATTTTCTGAAAAACTTTCTGCAAGCGGTGACACAGGATGTCCTGCATCAACAGAAACCATTGCCATTTGTACTCCGTTTGTCTCCCGGAATTTCATCAACCATTGTACCTGCCAGCTGTCAAGATGATTGCCCGAACATATGATACCTATTGTCACAGAAGCAAATTGGGTTTATCAGCCTGTAAGACTTATTTTCGCCTGATAAAAGTAACATTTAATATGGGCAGGGGTATAATACTCACTCCTAGTTGTAAGCAACAGATTGTTAATTGATGACCATCAACCGCGAAAAATTATCGTTATACCTGAAGATGAAGCTGATGCCTCTTGCATGGCGGTTTATGTCGCCACCACAGCCGGAGCGCTGGATCTTTATTGTAGGTTGTTATAATTCCGGTACTACATTACTGCATCAGTTGCTTGCACAACATCCAATGGTTGGAAGTATGCCGAATGAAGGACAGTTTTTTAATGATGTGCTTCCCTTCGGACGACAGTATGGTTTACCAAGATTATGGGCATTGAAACCGGAATTGTTTCATCTCAAAGAAACATCAGAAGGTTATGATACCGATCGTTTGAAAAGACAATGGGCATGGAACTACAATTATCCGCATCGTCCCATGCTTATTGAAAAAACCATCCTTCACATGGCACGCACACGCTGGCTGCAGCAACATTTTCCGAACAGTTATTTTATTGCTTTGTATAGAAATGGTTATGCAGTAGCTGAAGGTATCAGTAGAAAGGAAGGTCATTCACTGGAGAAGAGTATTCAGCAGTGGACAGTAAGTAATCAGATATTGATGGATGATCTTCAATATATAAAAA
>JBDTVD010000221.1:0-6088 GCA_040007375.1 Bacteroidota bacterium
CGTATTCCCAATGCTGCAAGACTTAATGCAATATCATCTTCCAGGTTTTTAATTTTTGAAATACGAATTCCTGCTTTCGGAACAATTTCAAACAACGTTACTGTTGGTCCTACCGTTGCTTTTATTTTATCAATTTCAATATCGTAATGTCCTAACGTTTCAATGATCTTCTTTTTGTTTGCTTCCAGTTCCGCCATCAGTTCATCACGACTCATTTGCGAACGACTGCTCTGATAATTCTCCAGCAAATCAAGAATCGGATATTGATAAGAAGATAAATCAAGAGTAGGATCGTATTCACCTAACTCTTTTAATAAATCCACTTCTTTATCATTTACCAATGAATCAATATTCATTACAGGTTTTTCTACCGGAGTTTCTTCAATCGCCATTTCCAGATCTTCCAGCGTAACATCCATTGCAACTTCTTTTGTTGTTGGAACAGCAGGAACAATTAATACCGGTTCAACTGATAATTCCTCATCACCATAGGAATCTTCCTCAGCATTAATTAATGGCTGAATTTCATCACGGTGTACATGTATATCGGGCACTTCAAGTGGTAAGTCAAGTTCTGGTGACAGTTCTCTTTCCTCATCACGAAAACGGTTTCCTGCAACCATGGGTTCAATATCAGTATCTTCAAAATCTGCAACTACAGCTTTACGCATTGGTAATTTAAATTCGATATTAAATACAACAACTGCAAAAGCTAATCCTACAAAGCCAAGAAGTATTCCTGCTCCGGCTGTCCCGATAGAAAGTGAAAGCCATTTATTTATTTCGAAACCTAATCCTCCTCCAAGAAACAGTAATTCACTTTTACTCTGGAAAATAAATGCTAGCACAGGAGCACAGAATAACAATGCAAAAAGAGAATACATAAATGTTTTTTTTCCGGGAAGCAGGGAAACCTTGAATAAAATGCGGAATCCTGCAACGAAAGCCAGCAGCACAAAAGCAAAAGACGAAATACCAAACCACTGGTGCATAAACTGGTGAGAAGCAATAGCACCTATTTTACCCAGCCAATTTTCCACACGGTAATCGCTGTAACGCATGAGGTCGAACCAGGAGCCTGTTACAAAACTCTGATCAGCTCTCCAGGTGAAGAAGTAGGAGATGAATGCAATAAGCAGAAATGCTGATACTACAATGAGCATCAGTCCACTGATTTTATGTGTGCGTTCGTCTCGTATGATTTCCAGAAGCCGGTTTCCCGATTCTTTAGCCTTTGCTTCTTTCTGTTTCTGAGGTTTCTTTTTCTCCGGTTTTGCTTCTATAACTTCCTCCACCTCAACCTCTTCTTTGGATGCCTTCTTCATCCTGTTACCTTTGCCAGCCATTTCGTAATTAGTTTAATCCCGTGAAATTAGCGAAACCCCTAGTTGCTTATCCGTTGCCCAACAGGTGTATTCAACAGGATGTTGTGTATAAAAATTATGCTGAATAAACGCCTGTTAGCTTCAATTGGTATGTTTAAATAAACTCTACGAATACGAATGTGTATGAATTTACGAATCGCAAGTCCTTATTGATGGAAACAAAAGAAAAGTTTCCGTTCCCGGCTACTCTGGTGCTTATTGCCGTTTCAGGACTTATATATATTATTATTTTTTTAAGTGCTATGGCGAAGACAGGGATCAATGTTGATCTGGTTTCCTGGTTTGGCAATCACAGGTATCATACACTGGATGGAGAATGGTGGCGGCTGTTTACTTCTCTTTTTATACATGATAACAGACTTACTTTACTGGTTAATTTTCATGCACTGGCATTTTTTGGTTTATATCTCGAACCTCTTATCGGTTCTGCAAAATTGGTAATGGTATATATATTATCAGGTTTGATGTCGGCAGCCTGCAGTATTTGTGTTATTGAAAATGAATATATAATTGGTGCACATGGAGCTATTGCAGGATTAGGTGCGGTATATATTGCTGTGATGATAAGCGGATCGTATTCTGTGCGTGACTGGTTGCTGGCTGTTTGGGTATTGATTATATATATAGTTATCAACCTGACAGTAACAAACAGTGGCAATTGGGCTTCTCTTGCAGGAGGAATTGCAGGAGGATTTATTACCGGTTTAGCTTATTATCCTGTGTTTGCAATGGGAGATAATAATGCAGGTAAATATAAAACTGCAGGTGTATTGTCGTTGTTTATTTTTCTTCCTGTTGTTGTGCTGCTGGTTCTGTTACCGAATAAAGTGAAAATGTACCAGGAGCGGATGGAGTTATTCAGATCCACAGAAGCAATCGCAGAAATGACCATGCGGAATGATCAGTTATATTCCGGAAAACTATACCTAAGTCATATTAAAAGTGATTGCATTGAAGGATGGAAGAAGAACTATGAAATTGTTGAAGAGCTGGAACATACTCATCTGCCTGAACCTTATAAATATAAAAATAAAGTGGCAGGAAGTTATTGCCTTATGCAGTTGCAGAAAGCACGATATAAACTCCGTTCATTACAGGATGAAAAATATTTTTACGACAAGGCTATTGAACAATGCAATACAGAACTGAGATACATGAAAAACCAAATGAATAATTAAGGGAGTATAAAGTATCAAGACATAAGTATCAAGACACAAGTATCAAGACTTGATTTTTCTTTTTTGTATGACTTTATTTCTATTTATTATTTTCTGCTATAAAAGCATTTCAAAATGGCTGGAGAAGGAAACATCATTAAATTTTACCACTAGCCCCTAGTCTCTAATCCCTAACCACCCACTCCGAACTCCGAACTAATCACTCCGAACTCTTTATTATATTTGCGCCAACTCTACAACACAAAAATATATAAACATGAAAAAAACAATTTTAGCATTGCTGATCATTTCATCTTCAGCAGCATTCAGTCAGCCGGTATTAAAAACTCCTGCGCCAAGTCCGTTACAAACTGTTACCCAGGCTTTCGGCTTAGGTGATCTGAAAGTTGAATACTCCCGTCCGAGCATGAAAGGACGTGTGGTTTTCGGAGAGCTTGTTCCATTTACCGGTATCTGGAGAACAGGTGCAAATCAGGCAACAAAACTTACTGTGGCTGATGATATTAAATTAAACGGAACTGCACTTGCAGCCGGAACTTATGCCATCTACACAATGCCTTCAGCTACTGAATGGACTGTTATGATTTACAAAGATCTTACCCTTGGTGGAAATGTTGCTGATTATAAAACGGAGAATGAATTAATGCGTTTTAAAATCCGTCCTTCAACAATGAATGATAAGATGGAAACATTTACCATTGCTTTTAATGATGTTACTTCTACTTCCTGCAAAATGGATTTGATGTGGGAGAATACACGAGTTAGTATTCCTGTTACTACTGATATCGATGGAAAAATTGTAAAGAATATTGAGACGATAATGAATGCTGATAAACGTCCGTATTTTGCTGCTGCCAGTTATTATTATGATAATGGTAAGGACATGAATAAAGCGTTGGAGTGGGTGAATAAAGCAGTTGCTGATAATCCTGATGCTTATTATATGTCGCATGTAAAAGCAAAAATTCAAATGAAAATGGGAGATAATAAAGGTGCATTGGCAACAGCAACAGCAAGCCTTGCAAAAGCGAAAGAACAAAAAGATGATCATTACACGCAGCTGAATGAAAAACTGATTGCAGATTTGAGCAAGAAGTAAATAAAGGAAAAGAATTAGCCAATTAGTTGATTAGCCAATTAGCTAATGAAAAGGAGAAACATTCGTTAAGTAAGAATCAGTCTTGATACTTGATACCTGGATCTTGATACTTAAAAAACCGCAGAGATTATTCTGCGGTTTTTTTATTTCCTTGAGTTGCCAATGAAAAAGATAAACAATCGTCAGGAAGAATTTAGTCTTGATACTTGATACTTGGATCTTGATACTAAAAAGATGCGAACTAAACACTCCGAACTTTATTTCCTCACACACCCCAACCCTGAAGGGTGACAACGCACAGATTAATTATTATATATTATGAAAGATGTTCTCCCTTTAGCGTTGGGGTAATGAAAGAGTATCAAGACAAGCTTAAGACATAATTTTTCTTGACTCCTGATTTTATTTCTATTAATGTTTTTTATTTTCTGCGGAAGATGAGCACGTTTCTATTCAGGAGATTGCCACGCTACGATAAAGCACCTCGCAATGACGACGTAAACATTTTCAAATCTTCAAATCTTCAAATCTTCAAATTGTTTCTCTGAATTTTTTCAAGCAATGATGCAATAATTACTACGAGTAAACATCCCAGCACATTCAACCAGAGAAATGCCATTATCTCATAATACCATGCTGCAACAACAAACAGCTCAGTAATAACAGCAGCATAAAATACTGCATTGCCTTTAACATACTTTACATAAAATGCAACGATAAAAATACCAAGTATGGTTCCGTAAAAAAGAGAACCCATAATATTTACTACTTCGATTAAATTTCCCAGTCTTCCTGCTGCCAATGCTGCTCCAATGCAGAATAGTCCCCAGCCCAATGTTGCATACCTGGATACATTAAGATAAGTAGTGTCAGAAGCAGTTTGATGTATGCTGCGTTTATATATATCTACAACTGTTGATGAAGCCAGTGAATTTAATCCGGAAGATAAAGAACCCATTGAAGCCATGAATATTACTGCAATGAGTAATCCGATTAAACCTGTTGGCAGTTCATGTGTTACAAACCAAAGAAATATGTAGTTGGAATCACTGGTGTCAGCACTTTTATTTTCTTTTTTGATAAGTGTGATAGCAGCATTTTTATTTTCTGTAAGAGATGCATTTATACTTTCCAGTTTATTTAATTCATGAGAAATTATATAAGACTTTTTCAGTTCTGATAACTCTGTATTTTTTTGTTCGAGAATAGAATACTCCTTCTTACTTTCTACCGTTGTGATCTTTTCCGGTAGTTGCTCATTGAAAAGAAGTGGTGGTGTTACAAAATGGAAGAAAACAAATACCAAAACACCAATAAATAAAATGGAAAACTGCATAGGAATTTTTATCAGTCCGTTCAACAGCAATCCCATTCTTCCACCTCTTACTGTTTTGGAAGTGAGATAGCGGCTTACTTGCGAATGATCTGTTCCGAAGTACGAAAGCTGGAGAAAAAATCCACCAATAATTCCCGACCAAACATTATAACGGTCATTCCAGTCGAATTTGAAATTAATGATATTCATTCTTCCCTGCACTCCGGCTATGTGCATGGCTTCACCAAAGGAAACATGTTCTTTTATTTTTATGATGAGAAGTATTCCTGTAAATAGTAATGTTCCTGTAATAATTCCCATCTGCAACAGCTGTGTATAGCTCACTGCTTTTGATCCGCCATAAGTGGTATATATAATAACGAGTAATCCGATTATTACAGTAGTAACTCTTATATCAACTTTTAAAATGGCAGAAAGTACAATGGAAGGAGCATAAATGGAAATTCCTGTAGAGATACCACGTTGCAGTAGAAAAAGGAATGCAGTAAGCTTACGTGTTTTCAGATCAAAACGTTGTTCGATGAATTCATAAGCTGTAAAAACTCTTAATTTCTGATAGGCAGGAAAGAAGGTGGTGCACAATACAATCATGGCTAATGGAAGTCCGAAATAAAATTGTACGAAACGCATTCCATCACCATAAGCCTGTCCGGGTAATGAGAGAAATGTAATTGCACTTGCCTGTGTGGCCATCATGCTTAACAACACATGATACCACGGTAATTCTTTTCCTGCTAAAAGATATCCTTCAATGTTTTTATTGCCACGACCTTTATAGATTCCATAACCTACAATGAAAGTAAGTGTGCAACAGAGCACCAACCAGTCAATACTACTCATTTATAGTTAAGTGTGATGTAATAATAAATTACTATCTGCACCAGCAATGCAATTACCAGTAAGCAGTACCATGATGACCATCTGGAAAATAAAGGCGGTTTATCTGTCATTTAAGTAGTAGTGAGCTTTGAGTAGTGAGTTCGGAGTAGTTAGTTGCGAGCAATTAGTTCGGAGTTCGGAGTAAAAAAAATAATGAGAAGTGCAAAATTGTTCGACGAATATTTTAGAATAATAATTTATAATTTATAAT
>JBDTVD010000222.1:0-6062 GCA_040007375.1 Bacteroidota bacterium
ATCCTGATGGAACTGTCCAGTTATATGTTGTTGTATTGGCTACTGCTGATGTAGAATATGCTACACCCAATTGTGCATCACAAACAGAAACAGGTCCGTTAATAATAGCAGGAACTGCAGGTTTTGCATTAACAGTTAAACTTCTTTCTGCACTGCTTCCACAACCGTTGTTTGCTTTAACGAATATTTGTCCTGTTGTAAAAGTTGTATAAGTTATATTTACTGATGTATATGTTGTTGTATAAGGACCATAATTTCCATTGAACCTGACTCCTGCAATGGTAGATCTCCAGGTATAATTTTTTGCATTAGTAACAGCATTGATGGTATAAGGAACATTACTTTGATTACACAATCCAATTTTCAATCCTGAAATTGCGCCAGGCGTTGATGGTGCAATATGATTAATACGTAATTTACGTTCAGTACTGTTTCCCCTGCAATTCACTGCCCGCACACGTAAAGTGTCACCTGCAAAGGCAGCAGTATATGTTACGTAAATGAAAGTATCTGTTGATGCATTAATGGTTGCACCAACTGGTGATGTCCACACATAAGAATCTGCATTCGCAACTTTTCTGATGCTATATAATTTCACTTCATTGATACATCCATTATTTGAACCTGCTATGGCACTGGGTGCTGATGGAACAGAAGAGCGTGGAACTAACGTTTTACAAGAAGGGATACTTGCACCACAATAATTAGAGGTAGTGATGCAAACATTAACATTGCCGGCATTGGCAGCAAAACTTACAGTTGCATTAGAACCAGCCTGTCCGTTGGTAATAGTTGCACCCGATGACACCGACCAGTTATAACTTAATCCTTGTTGCGGTTGCACTGAATATATATTCCCTGACGAAGGTCTGCAGAAACCCGTGGACCCACTAACAACGGGCGCGTTTGGTACATTAGCTGACTGAACACTATATGGGGAAGATGTTTTAGTTCCGCATGCACCACTTGCTACACAGGTATATGATCCTGCTGTTGTTGCTGTGTAAGAGGATTGTGTAGCGCCTGGTATGTTAAAGCCATTTAATTTCCATTGATAGGTGATACCTGGAAGTGGGGAAGCAGTATTTCGAAGTATCAGTTGAACCGAACCACCAGGACAAAGATCGTGTCCATTGCTGCCGTTAAAAATTATTGGAGTAAAACAATCAATAATTACAGAAGTCAAACCAGTTACAAATGAATCGGTGGGCTGTATCAGCATCTCATATGTTGTTCCGCTATTTAACGTAAGTGAATAATGCCAATATGTAATATTGTTATTAGAAGTTGGATAATAAAAACCGCTTGTTCCGTCTATATAATTTGTACGGTCACACACAGCATTCATAGGGCGATAATGAAAAGTGTTAAATGCACCTATTGGATTCGGTGTGAAATTATCTGAATACACGAAATCGTAAACACTTGTTACGGATGGAGTGAATCTTATTATTTTTTCTTCTCCATAAGCAACCCAGGGCGGCAACTGCGCATAATAAGCGGTACCCGTTCCGTTGTTTGGAATAAAATCAAGTGTTGATCCTAAAGTGGAATAATTTAGAAATGGAGGACATACGAATGAATGCCGTTCTGCTAGAGGAATTGTTACAATCTGCGCCTGTGTTTTTATTATGGAAAATTTGAAAATAAATAGAATTATTAATAAGACATGTTTTTTCATGGCAGCAGCAATTGATTAAAATAGTTATATATACTGATTTAATTTATAATGAGTTTTGTAACACTATGCTTTTTATTATATATAACCTGAAGATTATATATTCCTGAAGAAAGATTTTCTCTTTCAAATTCAACAATGTTACTCCCATGATTTTTTATTGATCGTACCAATCTTCCAAAAAGATCATATACATTCAACTCGCATTGCGATGCATCAATTCCATCAGGTAAAACAATCATAGTTGAACTATTAAATGGATTTGGTTGTATTTTGATTTCAATTATTCCATCATCACCAACTCTCGGACAATTATTTATAGTAACACTCTTTGTTAAGTATGCAGAACTTGCACAAACATTCTGCGCACGTACTCTCACATTTCCTGTTGAAGGTGTTGCTCCGAAGTTGATGGTAATATTTGTTGTATTTTGTCCTGATGCAACAGTTGCTCCTGATGGAATGGTCCAGTTATAAGCGGATGCATTTGTTACTGCTGATGAGGAATAGGCAACACCTTGTTGACCATCACAAACAGAAACAGGTCCGTTAATAATTGTTGGAACTGCAGGTTTTGCATTCACTGTTAAACTTCTTTCAGCACTGCTTCCGCAACCATTGTTTGCTTTTATATAGATCTGTCCTGTTGTAAAAGTTGTGTAGCTTACACTAACAGATGTTGATGTTGTGGTGTAAGATGATGCATATCCATTGAATTTAACTCCTGCAATATTACTTCTCCATGTATAACCTGTTGCATTGGTTACAGCATTAATTGAATAACTTACATTACTTTGATTACATAATCCAACATTTAATCCTGAAATTGCCCCTGGTGTTGAAGGCGCATTGTGATTGATGCGTAATTTTCTTTCCGAACTGTTTCCTTTGCAGTTCACTCCACGTACACGTAAAGTATCTCCTGCAAATGCTGCTGTAAATGTTACAGTAACAAAAGTATCAACTGTTGCAAATGCAGATGATGATCCGTTAATAGTTGCACCAATCGGTGGTGTCCACAAATAGGTGTCTGCGTTATTTGCTTTTTTTATTTTATATATTTTGCTTTCACCTGTACAACCATTGTTTAATCCTGTTATTGTTCCGGGAGTAGAAGGGATGCTGTTTTGTATGGTAACAGGGAAGCAGGAAGAACTTGTTCCGCAAGAGTTAGTAAGTGTTACGCATATATTACCTGCAACTGCATTTGCTGCAAAGGAAACAGTGATCGATGAAGTATTCTGACCGCTTGTGATAGTTGCACCTGCAGGAACCGACCAGCTGTAATTAGTAGCAAATAATGTCGGAACTGAATATATATTAGTTATTGAAGGTCTGCAAAAAGTTTTCTTCCCCATAACTGATACCTGGTTGTTGATTACTATATTCTTTCCTGTTGTTTCTAAGGTATCGCAGGAAGTGCTTATGATGCATGTATAAAAACCGCTTTGTGTTGCATTGTAAGTTGGTGAAATAGCTCCATTAATCAGTACACCATTTCTTTTCCATTTATAATTATCATATTGAACAGGATTAGTTGGTAATGGTCCGGAATTATATTGATATGGAAACACTTTAAGAACAGTGGAGGAACAAACTAAATTGTCAGTTGAATATATATACGGCGGATTGCTGGTGTCTAATAATCTCAATTGCAAATCCTGCTGAGTAAATGTTGTTCCGCAGGCTGTTGACATATATATATAATATCCTGCTGATCCTCCGGCATAATAATCTACTGTTATATAAGGAACATTTGAATGTTGGTAATATGGACTATAATCTCTGATCAGATCGAAAGATCCGGAATCAGCAACTAATTGATCGGTACTGATATCTCTCACCTGGAAGGAACGCCATGTAGTAAGGAAAGGAGAGCAGATGTCAAAGTTGGGTTCACTTCCATTATCACCTGTAAGTTTTATTTGGGGAAGTACTCCGGCTGTTACATAATCTATACTGGTATAAAAATTTGGTGAGATCGGACACGCTGCGGTAGTGATTTTGCATCTGTATTGTCCTGTGGTCGTTGCAGCGTAAGAAGAAGCATTTGCTCCAGGAATATTAACGCCATTATTCTGCCATTGATATGCATTGTTGAAATATCCATTGTTCATCTGAACGGTCATAGTGTGAGAAGATTTGCAAAAAGTAGTGGGTCCCGTAGAAGTAAAACTTGATATAGATTGGGAGAGTGCAGTAATCGGGTTTCCTGCAACAGTGCATCCTCCATTACTGATATAACATTGATATACTCCTTCAGTAGTTGTAGTGTATGCAGAGTCAACAGCACCATTGATAACTATTCCATCTTTTTTCCATTGATAAGTATTCCCTGCTTTATGTTTAGCATACATTCTTAAACCACCATTAACACATCCTACACCTCCACTTCCGTTTCCATGTAGTATAAGTGTTTCAATCTGGTTAACTGTAACAGTAGTTGCAGAAGAGGTTGCCGAACATCCGGCTGCATTGGTAACTGTAACTGAATATTGAGCGCTGGTGGCTGCTGAATAATTGATTGCTGTTGCTCCTGAAATTGGAATGCCATTAAATCTCCATTGATAGGTAAATCCTGTTCCTGAATTTGCTGTTAAGGTTACATTGGTTCCCTGACAAATGGTAATTGTTCCACCATTTGTAATAGTGGCTGCTGGTATAGAGCTTGAATTAATTACAACTGGTGCTGATGTATTGGAGCCGCAGGAAGAAGTAATCTGGCATGTATAACTTCCTGTAGAATTTGCATTATATATAGAAGCAGTTGCACCTGCAATCACATTTCCGTTTAGATACCATTTATAGGTATAGCCTGTTCCGGTGTTTGCAGATAATGTTACACTTCCTCCAGGGCAAATTCCAAGTGGTCCGCCAGGAGTAATTGTTGCATTAGGTGCACCAGTAAGTGTAAAACCAAATGGAGCAGATAAGTTTGAACCGCAGGGAGAAGAAACAAAGCATGTATAAGTTCCTGAAACATTTGCACTATAAGTTGAAGCTGTTGCACCAGCAATTGTATTTCCATTTAAATACCATTGATAAGTACCACCGGCAGGAGCAGTTAATGTAGCGCTTGTACAGGAACTGGTGGGTCCTGTTATTAAAGGCTGCCATGATGTACACAGTGGTAAACCTGCAACTGATGGTGTTGCACTGGTAATTGTAATCGCATTAGGAAGACAATTGATAGCTGTTGAAGCCCATTTAAAATCTGCTATTTTTTTTGTAGTTGGAAGGCAGTTTAAGTTGACATTATTATTTATATATAAAATGTTAAGTGTGTCAGGCAAAGAAATTATAGAATTCAATTGATTGTTGTTGCATTTAAGGGAACGCACTTTTGCAGGCATAGCAGGAAGTGTGGTAAGCTGGTTAAAGCTGCAATCAAGTGTGGTAAGTTTCGCGGTAATTGCAGGAAGACTTGTAAGAAGATTATTGTTGCAAAGTAATTCTACAATAAAATTATTTAGTGTTGGTAATGATGTAAGCTGGTTATTGTAACACCACAGTGCATTCATCGGATTTGAAAGTGCAGGCAGCGATGTAAGATGATTGTCATTACAGAAAAGAGTTGTCATATTTCCAGGAAGAGACGGTAATGATGTAAGTAGATTGTTGTTGCAATACAGCACCTGCAAAGTGGAGGGAAGTGTAGGTAATGATGTTAGTGAATTAATGCCGCAGCGTAATGATATCAATCCTGATGGTAGAGTCGGAAGAGTTGTTCTGTTTGTATTGGAGCAACCCAGGACTTGAAGGCCCGACGGTAATGAGGGCATAACAATGATAGGATTAATATCAAACACTAAGTTTTTTAATGTTGCAGGTAACGTAGGTAAAGTTGAAATCTGACATAACACACAATCTAAATAATTAAGATTGGAAGTTAAAGGAGGTAACGATGTTAAAGGGTTATTTCCACAACGTAAATCAAGTAAGGTAGCAGGAAGAGCAGGGCCCAAAGTAGTTATCTGATTTCCAGTACAGGATAAAGTGGTGAGGTGATCAAAGTAACGTATACCTGTAAGATTATAGATGTTTGAATAATCGCAATTGAGTGAAGTTGCATTAACTATTGAATTGCAGGTGGTATCCATCTGGTTGCCATTAAAGCAGGAAGAATAACCATGTGTCTTCAGCCAGTTTATAAAGTTGGTATCAGGTAATGTAACAAACTGCGCTTCAGATTTTGAAATAAAAAGAAGTAATAATAATGCAACGGATAAGTAGTATTTTGATTTCATGAATTAGTGGTTGTTTTGGGGTTAATTTTTTCTTTTAGCAATTACTGTGCAATCATTTTAGCAGTTCCTGTAATTCTTTCATTATATATAAGCACTACCTGATATATTCCCGGTGAAAATGTTTCTCTGCTGATCTT
>JBDTVD010000223.1:0-6052 GCA_040007375.1 Bacteroidota bacterium
ACATTCAATTGTGGATTATCATTTTTCAATGTGTGCGCACCAACCATAATTCCAGCTTCTTCACTTCTCCAGCGATGCACCAGTTGTTGAGAAAATGAATTGCTGATATTGATTTTTTCTCCAATGCGTCCTATAATACTATCAGCACTTTCAGCCCATTTTAATAATATATATGGTCTTTTTTTTGTGTGATAAGTAATAAATCTTCTGTTCAGAAATCTGCATTCATCCTCCAGAACATTTACAGTTACATTAATACCTGCATCTAGCAATTTTTTAATTCCTGCACCATTAACTTCATTAAAAGGATCCTGCATACCAATTACCACACGTTGCAACTGATGTTTAATAATTGCATCAGCACATGGAGGTGTTTTACCAAAATGCGAACAAGGTTCCAGATTCACATACAAAATACTTTGCTTCAGCAACGAATGATCTTTCACATCATGCAATGCATTAATCTCAGCATGTGATTCACCGAACTTCCTGTGCCATCCTTCACCAATAATCAAATCCTGATAAACAATTACAGCTCCTACCATTGGATTGGGTGCTGTAGTTCCCATACCTTTTTCTGCCAGTTGAAGGCATCGGTACATATACTGTTCATCATTCATCGGGCGGCAAAAATAGTTTTACCAATAACACTAACGGTATTTATAGTATGAAAATAGAATATCATCTTTGCAGCATTGATCAGAAGTATGACATTCAGAGAACTGGAAAAAGAGTTGACATCAAAGCTGGAAGCCGTTTATGATACTGCTGAAGCAACTGCAATTATACGTTATGTGCTGGATGCCAATGCTGTTGTTTTACGTGATGAAAAGGATGGTGAAGCTGTTGTTGATGATGAATTAGCAGTTTATATATTTGAGTTGCTACCACGTTTGCTGAAGATGGAACCTGTTCAATATGTTACCGGTCTTTCCTGGTTCTGTGATTTGAAGCTGAAGGTAACTCCTGATGTTTTAATTCCGCGCCCTGAGACGGAGGAACTGGTTTATAAAATCAAAGATCAGACGGATAAAATGAATTGCCGTATACTTGATATTGGTACCGGAAGCGGATGCATTGCTTTAGGTTTGAAAAAAATGTTTCCCGAAGCCACCGTTACAGGTATTGATATTTCAGAAGAAGCACTTACGCTGGCCCGTACAAATGCACGAATGCTTCGTCTTGCTGTAAATTTTCATCAGCTTGATATTTTTAATTACCAGCACCACATGGATTTCATGCATACGTATGAGCGTTTTGATATTATAGTAAGCAATCCTCCTTATATTCCGGTAAGCGATAAAATAACAATGAATAGTAATGTGCTTCTCTACGAACCACACATTGCATTATTTGTAAATGATGATGACGACCTGGTTTACTACAGGCACATTGCAGATTTCGCCCGCATATTTATGGATAGCACCGGCAGAATTTATTTTGAAGTACATCAGCAAAGAGTGGATGAAGTAAAAGCACTTCTAACGGAGAAAGAATTTATTCATATTAAAGCAAGTACTGACATCTCCGGAAATAACCGTTTTGTAGAGGCACAAGTCGGTCCGTAATGATTTGAAAATTTGAAAATTTGAAAATTTGAAGAGGAGAGTATTTTCTGGCAACATACTTCTTCTTTCCATTAGCTAATAGGCAAATTGTTTTTTCACCTTATCACCTCATCTCTTCATTACTTCATTACTTACTTAATCACCTAGTCATTTAATCACTTCCCATTGGCTAATTGGCAAATTGTTTTTTCACCTCATCACCTCATCACCTCATCACCTCATTACTTCATTACTTACTTAATCACCTAATCACCTAATCACTCCCCATTGGCTAATCGGCTAATTATCGAATCGGCTAATTGTTTTTACTTAATCACCTAATCACCTAATCACCTAGTCACTTAGTCACCTAGTCACTAATTTAATACATTTGCCCACCTATTTAAAAGCACATGAACATACACGAATATCAGGGAAAAAGTATTTTAAAAAGTTTTGGAGTTAACATCCAGGAAGGAATTGTTGCAGATACTGCTGACAGAGCTGTGGAAGCTGCACGCGAACTCACCGATCGTACCGGAACAGAATGGTGGGTGATAAAAGCCCAGATACATGCTGGTGGAAGAGGTAAAGGTGGTGGTGTAAAGCTGGCGAAGTCACTTGATGAAGTGAAATCAAGAGCTTCTGAAATAATAGGGATGAATTTAATTACACCACAAACAGGAGCACAGGGAAAGAAGGTTCATAAAGTTTTGATTGCGCAGGATGTGTATTATCCGGGTGCTTCACCAACAAAAGAATTTTATATGAGTGTGTTACTCAACCGTCAAACCGGTCGTAACATCATTATGTATTCTACTGAAGGAGGAATGGACATTGAAGAAGTGGCTGCACATACTCCTGAGAAAATTTTTAAAGAAGAGATTGATCCGAGTGTTGGATTGCAGGGATTTCAAACACGCAAGATTGCATTTAATCTTGGCCTAAGTGGAAATGCTTTTAAAGAGATGACAAAGTTTGTTGCTGCTTTATATAAAGCATATGATCAAACAGATTCTTCCATGTTCGAAATCAATCCTGTTCTGAAAACATCAGATGATAAAATTATTGCTGTTGATGCAAAAGTGGACATTGATGAAAATGCATTGTTCCGTCATCCTGATTATGCAGCCATGCGTGATATCAGTGAAGAAGACCCGACAGAAGTAGAAGCAGGTGAAAACAACCTGAATTATGTAAAGCTGGATGGAAATGTAGGTTGCATGGTAAATGGTGCCGGACTTGCAATGGCAACTATGGATATCATTAAAATTGCCGGCGGATTTCCTGCCAACTTTTTGGATGTTGGTGGAACAGCAAATGCAGCAAGAGTGGAAGCAGCGTTCCGAATTATTTTAAAAGATCCGAATGTAAAAGCAATCCTTGTAAATATTTTTGGTGGTATTGTGAGATGCGACCGCGTTGCACAGGGAATTGTGGATGCCTATAAAAATATTGGTGCTATTCCTGTTCCTATCATTGTTCGTTTACAAGGAACGAATGCAGTAGAAGCTAAGAAAATTATTGACGACAGCGGATTGAAGGTGTATTCTGCAATTCAATTGAAGGAAGCAGCAGATTTAGTTCAGCAACTTATTAAGTGATGAGGTAATGAAGTGATGAGGTAATGAAGTATATATAATCTCTAATTTATAATTTATAATTTCTAATTTATAATTCTTCTTCAAGATGAATTTTTACGATTACGAGAAAAATTTTCTGGGAATAGCAGAACCCGAATTTTGTAAATACGAAAAATCGAAATTCGTAATACAGTCATTACCTTACGAACATACATCATCCTACGTTTCAGGTTCTGATCGTGGACCGGAAGCTATTTTACGCGCTTCTCATTTTGTAGAATTTTATGATGAAATGCTGGGCATGGAAACTTACCGACAATGTGGAATTGCCACTGCAGAACCTTTAAATTTCAGTCATAAAGTAGATGCTGCTGCCATTGCACATATTGAAGCAACAACAGATCAATTTTTAAAAGATGGAAAGTTTGTAGTGTCGTTAGGTGCTGAGCATACTGTAACGTTAGGACTGGTAAAATCACATCTTAAAAAATATAAAAATCTGAGTGTATTGCAGATAGATGCTCATGCTGATCTGCGCTTTTCTTACAACGATAATTTATACAGTCATGCTTCTGTTATGGCACGTGTGCATGAACTGGATGTGCCTTTAACACAGGTAGGAATCCGTGCATTGAGTAAAGCTGAAGCAGAGTTAAGTGCAACATCAACAAAAATACATACACTCTATGCACACGATATCAGAAACAATCCGCAATGGATGGAATCTGCATTATCGCATTTAACGGATACTGTATATATAACCATTGATGCAGATGGTTTTGATCCTTCCATTATGCCTGCAGTGGGAACGGCTGAACCTGGTGGTTTATTCTGGCAGGAAACAATTGAGTTTTTACAACAGGTTATTGAACGCAAAAAAGTAGTAGGTTTTGATATCGTTGAATGTGCTCCTGCTCACGATAATGTTTTAAGTGAATATACACTTGCAAAGTTGTGTTACCGGTTGATCGGGTTCCTGGTCAAGAAATAATAAAACTAAATCTTAATGCATATAGTCTTACTGTTTTTGTTCTCACTATGCTGTTGTTCCATGTTAGCGCAGCCTCCCCAAAGGGGATCCAACAGTCAGTATGGTTTCAAAATGTATCCAAATGTAAGGTTAACTCTTGACCCGTATAATGGTACCCCTGATTCCATGCACTATTATGCCTGTACTACAAAGAATGATACTATTTATTATGTACAGGGAGATTTAGAAAGTATAAAAGGCCAGTTTGTTTATCGGATTGCAAATAAAAAAAAACTATTTACACTTTACAGAAATGAAATTAAATCCGTTACTGCAGGAAACAGGTTATTTCTCACACTTCCTTTTTCTGAAACGAAAACGGGCTTGCAGGAAATAATTGTAAAGTCGGATAAGTATGTTCTTACCAAATACAGTGAGACTCTCGGTATCACCTTTTCTATTTACGATGTAGATGGTAAGATAATTATGTACAAAGTTAATTTCGAAAACCGTGTTCGTGGTTCCTCTATGAAAGAAGTTTATGATGCGTCTCTCCTGCCTTACTTTGGTGATTGCAAGGAATTCTCGGACGTAATGCATAAATATTTTAACCCTATATCAATCGGTAATCCATCCGACCCGGAAGCTTTTCTTTATGGCGTATATAATATACAATGTACAAACTGAACCAGTAAGTATATAAAGCTTTACGATTAAACTAATGTCAATATTGTTTATTGATTATTAGTGCAGAAATAGTTTGCTTTAGTAATCGTTAAGATGTTGAACAGGCAGAAATGTTTGTTTTAAAATCCTTTAAATTTTTTGGAATATAAGAACCTGTATGATTTCTATCATACTCAATAAATGATATTAGCCAGTGGATGATGTTAATTGCAGGTTTACTTTTGCAATATGACAGAAGAATTTATTCCTATAGAACTTACCAATAAAAGCACCTTTGAATCGCTCAACAGTGAATTCAATAAAATATTTCCATTTCTGAAACTGGAATTTTTTCATCTACCACATGAAAGAGGAAATGGAAGTCCTGATAAAAGTCGTTATACCGCAAATGAAAAAATATTTACTATCGGACATATTCATGGACCTCGTCGGATTAAGATTATAAAAAACATGAAAGTGTATGAACTGGAAAAGCTTTTTGAAGTGGAGTACGAATTACACATGCAGGTGTTTCGCAAATCAGGAAGTATATGGCTGGAAACATCGGCAACAGATGATTGGACCCTGGAAGATGAAAATGAGGCTGGCAGGAATTCACAAACGGTGTTAACAATAGAAAGGGAAAATTTTGATGATCGTGATGTGGAGTAATTAAACAACAGGAGAAAATTTATCTGAAAGATTTAAAAATGAAGCGTGGTGTTTTCCTCGCTTTTTTTTATTTATTTTACTCTTCACTTTTAAAGCGCACTTATGAAAACCATTTTGGTTCCTGTTGATTTTACTATTACATCAAGAAATGCATTATTGTATGCATTATTCATCAACCATCACATTAAAGCAGAGATCATTATTTTTCATGCATATAATGTTCCGGCGTATGAAACTGATATAACACTGGAAATAGCAGAGCAGAGTGTAAGGGAGGAGATGCTGAATGAATTGCAGGAATGGAAAATAGATGCAGAGAGCCGTTATCCGGAAATGAAAATCAGTACTCATCTCTCTGATGCATTAACTCGTGAAGAAATTATTGATGAGGAATTAAATCTGAACGCAGATCTCATTGTGATCGGAACGCAGGGAACGGATGGACTTGCAGGTGTATTTTTAATTGATACTGTTGCAGCAGCAGAACACACACGTTGTCCTGTGTTAATTATTCCACCAGGAGTGATATTGGGTAACCTGCAGAAAATTGTTTTTGCTACAAATTTTGAAGAAGATGATATTCAGAATATAAATACCATTATAGAAGTTGCACG
>JBDTVD010000224.1:0-6046 GCA_040007375.1 Bacteroidota bacterium
CAAAACTTAATCCTGTACTGGATATACTGCTGAATATGGAGACAGAATCATCCATTGCAAATGAAACAATGGGAATTCCTGAGCCAACTCCAGGATCGGTATCAAAAAAATATTCTGCATTTACAATACCTGATACAACTGAAACTTCCTTTGCTTCACTTAAAGACCATTGACCATTTGCATCAGCAGTTCTTATATATAACTGATGCAGGCCAATGCTCAATCCTGTACTTGAAACAGATGCAGTAAAATATACTGAATCCCCAAAAGCGAAAGAAGGTAATGCAGTTGCAAGACCGACGCCGGGATCGATATCAAAGAAATATTCTGCACGCCTTATATTCTGCGACAGAACATAACCCGGCATCAATACCAGAAGTAAAAAAGCAAATGCTTTCATCTACGAAATCAGTTGATGAAAACTATTAAAGCTTCTTGGTAGAAATAATATTGATAATAAAGGGACTGCCTAAAGGGACAGAATTGTCCTGAATATTCATCTGTCTTATCTGTGGTATGGAAGGATCACCACCCATTCGGAAATTAACACCATCAGGGCCACCGTATAATCCAATGTCTTTTCCATCTGTTCCGGCATTAGCACCAGGAGATGCTGCTTGTAATACATAATTATCGGTGTATTTAAAAAATGATGGAACATAAGTGGTGAAGAGCGGGTTTGAATTTACAATATTACCTACTAAGGTCACTGCATTAAAGTTATTGTTCGGGCAATTATAGCTGATATTATTAGTCATGGTAGTTGCAGTATTAGTACCAACAATCTGTGGTGATATACCATAAAAAATATTGTTTGTGAAACTGAAATTATTCATAGTACCACCTGCATAAGTAAATGCACTACCTAAAAACATACAGTTGGTTGCACTACCTGATAACGTCATATTAGAACTTGAAGAGTTTATTCCAAATTTGAAAACACAATTAGTAAAAGTTGCCGTGACATTTATAGGGCTTAACGCATTGGTACCCGGTGAATTCATGAAAATGCACTTCTTAAAAATAAAAGTCCCGGTATTATTAATAACCATCGAATTATTGAACCTGCAATGTTCATAGGTGATGGTGCCATTTAGAGAAGTCAAATTTAATCCGGAAATAAAATTAATTCCAATGAACTTCGATCCATTAAATGGTACACTTAAAAAATCAACATTACTAACAAGCGGATTTTGTTTATCAGGATTATGCCCCGTTCCTATAAAAGTGAGAAGTTTTGTTAAACCGCTGACACCTGTATAAGTTGTTGGTGATCCACTGATATATAAAGTGTCGCCTGAAACAGCAGCGCTGATAGCGGCAGAAATGGTGGTAAACTGACCTGGACTTGGGTTGTTGTTATTAACCGTTCTTACGGTGGCGTTTAATTGATGTGAAAAAGCAATTACAATTAACAGGATAAATAATTTAGGTGATGGTTTCATGTGTAGTTGATTAAAAGAATTAGATTGCTAATCTATAATTAATCCGATTAAAAAGCAATAAAGTTTTCCTCCAATATTTGAGGTGTTTTTAATTGATGATAATCCTAAAAACCACCAGGCAATCTCTGAAATCAGTGGTTAATGTCGTTTTGCCTAATGAAAAAGTATTAGATGTAAAATTGTTCAACCTTAATTTATACGACTATACTGGGATACTTTTATTGATCGTTTTGGATCCAAAGAGATTTATCAATGGAAGTTGTATCTATTTCAGTTTCCATTTTGAATAAAAATAAAAATGGTCTATGAAGTACGACGTGATAGTCTTCTGGCTCTGTGCCACCTCCAAAGGCTCCCTGATCAATGTATCGGCTGATTATTTTCACCTTCGGATTTTCTTTATAAACGTAGTATACATTTGATTCAGTCCATACATTAAATAATAATGCAAATGTTACAAGAGAAAAAAATGGAAAAGTTGTTATAAGAATTAATATCGACATAAAGATTGGAAGCAAAGGTTTGTTTTTTCGTGGTTTATATATAATGTTATACAATAAATTAATTACTGTGAGTATTAATACAATAAGAAGAAGGATATAGTATGGTGCTCTTAGTTCTGAATCGATAAAATAGATGGGAATAAATTGTCCGATCGTAAAAGAATATAAGCAAAAAATCATTATATAAATTGCCGCATTATTTTTTCTATTAAATAACATGGTCTGAAATGGTTGGTAATTCTTTATATTATTGAAAACTAAACACCAACGGAAAAACAAACGTCACAATAACAATCCACACTACATACACAGGAAGAAACTTTGAGATAGAATTTTCTACTTCACTGATGTCGCCTTGTTTTGTCATATTTTTATAGAGACGGAAAGTAATCATCAGCAAATTAGTAAGCATCAGAATATTCGCTCCTAATACTGCCAAACGATTTGGCGAAACTCCCCATTCTGAGATCCGGAATAATATGGCAGAAAGAGCAATTCCATTCACTACAACTGTTACTATTGATAGAGCAAGTAAAATATAACTGCTTACACGATTTTCATTCTTCTTAAATGCTTCAGCAACGGAAAATAAAATTATTGCCATAACACCAATCAATAGAAAATTAAATACAATTAAAAAATCTCTGTCTTTGTATGGGTCTTTTCCTGAAAGGAATATAGCAACTAGATAAACAACCAGCATAATCAAAACTAACGGACTGAATATTTTTGCAATAACAGGTGAAACTTTATTCACTAATTGAGGATTTGTCTGTGTTATATAAGTTCCGACAATTGGTGCTGCCGCAACTCCGAAAATAACAACATAATCAAAATAAAATTCCTTAATATCACGTCCAATAATAGAGAATAATCCCAGTGTTACTGCTGTAAGAATGGCACCTGCAATGAGGATGAGGCCTGTCATTATTAATAAGTCACCATTATATCTAAGGAAGTCAAGTCTTTTAGAGTTGTCATTTGCATTTTCACCAACATAAGTAAATCCTAATATTGCCCATAGAAAAAGAGGTAGATGAATACAGGATAAAATCAGCGTATCACTTTTTTTATCTATTGGCAATAGGTTTATAAAAAGCAATGAAACAAGAATGGCAATTGCAGCCGGAATTATTTTCCTGGATGAAAGATTTCTTTTCCAGATAAAGTATGTGGTTAACATGGGCAATACTATGAATGCAATATTTCGCTGATAAAATAACTCCGGCTTCCAATAGAATAGTGCAGGAAACTTTGCAATCATACCTGCAATCAATGATGCAAAAATTACAAAGGCCAATTCACTTCTGCTTCCCCACGATATTTCTGAAGTTTCATAATTCAGTCTTTCATTCCAGTAAGATGCAAGTGTATGGTCATTTAGTTCAGGATAAATTATATTGAACTCAGTTTTAAATGTTGTCTTATTGCTTCTGTATAATTGTTCCAGGTATCCCGGATTGTTCAGGTGTGATAGTATTTCCTCTTTCATGAGCTTAAACTTTTATTGTTTAATTTTTATCACTTATTACTTTTTAAAAATTTCTCCAGGAGATTCAAATGACCGCTAAATGCCTTTTTCCCTGCAGCCGATGTGCTATAGGATGTGTTTGGCTTTCTGTCTATATATTGTTTTTTTACTTTAATGTAACCGGCTTTTTCGAGTGCAGAGAGATGACTTGCAAGATTTCCGTCAGTAACATCAAGCAGTTCTTTCAGGGTTTTAAATTCTGCTTTATCGTTTACCATCAGTACAGACATTATTCCCAATCGTACACGACTTTCAAACTCACGGTTCAATCCATTCACATATTCCTTCATCGCTCATATTTATAATACATGCTGATGCCATATATAATATGCAATATTCCGAAACCAATTGCCCAGCATATAATCCCATAACCGGGAAACATTGCTGCAATCAGGCCCAGTAGAATTTCTAATATTCCCAGGTATCGTATATCGTTGAAGGTGTATTTACTTGCATTCAATAACGAGAGACCATAAAACATCAACAGGGAGGAAGCAATTAATTCTATATGTTGGTTCTGCAGTAAAATGAGACAGTAAATTCCACCTGTTACAAGAGGAATAAACAAATTAATCACCATTCTTTTAGCAGAAGTGTCCCACATTTTCAAACCCTGCTTCCTGGCGAACCGTTGCGTTAATATATATCCTGTAATTAATGAAAGTGCTAATACAATTAAGGCATCTCCCATAAAAAAAGAGAGAAAAGATTTGTATTCTTCTGTATCAGGATTTGTAGCAAGAGTGTAGTAGCTCGTTATTTCAATCGCATAATTGTTCACAAACCACCAGGCAGCAATTGATCCGGCAAGTGCATAGAAACCAATAAAGATTCCCGACAATCCGCTCAGTGAAAGGAATCTTGAGGAGCGTTCCATCAGACCTTTTATATCAGAAAGTGTTTTTAAATGTTCTTCTTCATTCATATGGAAAGTACTTTGAAATGCAAAGTAGATGAAATAATTCGTATCTTGCAAGAAATTTTTAAAATATCTTTCATGAAAATGTTTGTGGATAGAAATTCTGTTGTAAGAAAGATTTGGGGGAAGAGTGACACCACACTTTTTATTTTTGCAGGTGCATCTGCCGAGTTTGCATTGAATAAGGCTGTAGACTGGTTATACTTTACAGGAAAGTTACCGAAGGATCCATTAGGTCGTCTCTTCTCCACGGTAACTTATGCGAGAAAGATTATTTTTTCTCCAATGGATGGAGCTCATACTGCAATTGACACTATTCGTAATATTCATACAGCTGTTGAACAAAATCGTGGTGCTGCTATTCCTGAATGGGCCTATCGTGATGTACTCTTTATGCTGATCTATTATTCTATTGCTTCTTATGAATTGCTGGAGAAAAAATTAAGTAATGCAGAAAAGGAAGAAGTGTATAATGTATTTTATAGAGTAGGAGAGAGAATGGGTTTGAAAGAGTTGCCTGTAAATTATATAGAATGGTTGCCTGTAAGAGAGTTTCATTTAATGGAAGATCTGCGGAGAAGCGAATACACTGATGATCTTTTTAAGCAATACAAAAAGCATTTAGGTGTAGTGCGTTTTAAGGTGTTGATTGAAGGACAGAAATTAGTGGTTCCAAAAAGAGTGAAAGAGTTACTTCTTTTTAATGATTTCTCTTTACTTACTCCTGTAGTTCCTGTATATAAAATAAGCAGGTTGATGAAAATGGATTGGATTGTAAGAAATATTCTTCTTCCATCAGAATATAAAGAGCAGATAAACGCACTGGATGTTCATACGGGATAATGAATTGTAATAGTACGTATTTACTTTCTATATTTAAGCACTTTTTTATTTAGTAATACGAGTAACAATGGGTAAAAATAATAAGGAATTATTTCGTTCAAGGCTTCAGGAAATAATATTCGAATCGAACACAACTGCAGGTAAGGTTTTCGATGTATCACTGCTCATTTTTATTGTGAGCAGCATTTTAGTTGTTATGTTCGACAGTATCGAATCCTGGCATCTGTTATATGGTGATGTATTTCAAATCATAGAATGGATCTTCACTATTATTTTTACTATCGAATATATATTGCGTTTAATCAGTATAAAACATCCTTTAAGTTATGTTTTCAGTTTTTTAGGTATTATAGATCTGCTGGCAATTATTCCCAGTTATCTGAGTATATTTTTTATTGGTGCACAATCATTAATGGTATTAAGAGCATTACGGCTATTGCGTGTTTTCCGTATTTTCAGACTTACTCATTTTCTTACTGAAATGCAATTCCTGGGAGTAGCTATAAGTGGAAGTTTTAAAAAAATCTGCATATTCATGCTTTTCGTTTTGATGCTTGTAGTGATACTTGGTTCTGTAATGTACCTTGTTGAAAGTGGAGAAAATGGATTTTCCAGTATTCCTGAAAGTGTTTATTGGGCTATTGTAACTATTACTACAGTAGGTTATGGCGATATTTCACCCGTTACACCTTTGGGAAAATTTGTAGCAAGTATTATTATGCTGATGGGTTATGGCATTATAGCTGTCCCTACAGGTATTGTAACAACAGAGATGGCATTAGCAGTGAGAAATAAAAAGGAAATA
>JBDTVD010000225.1:0-6033 GCA_040007375.1 Bacteroidota bacterium
ATGATTTAAAATGTCCGGCATGTTTTAATAATTTATTTTTCATGGATAGTGCACAACTGAAGACCGGACCGGCAACTTTTTTCAACAAGGATTGGACAAACACATCAGCAACCTATTGTGTGTGTTCTGAATGCACCCATATTTTGTGGTTTCTTGAAAGCCAATATATAAAGGTCGGTTAACTTGTTTTAGTGAGGGAAATTAGATTATCCAAATTTTCATTGTGTAAAGTCATAGGTATTACTTGCACTAATGGTAACAGGAAGCTTACTCCAGGTTTCAATAGAATTGCGGTTTTTCAAAGCAATGTAAGCCGTTGTTCCGTTTAAAGAAGTTGGAATATAAAAGATAGCGTATCCATTTACTCCAATTACAGAGTTTTGTGAATAGAGTGTAGTGCCCGGGTTTAATGCATCATGCAATTCAACAGTTATACTATCAGAAATAAACAGACTCTGACTCATACCTAAATTGTTTAATACAGGAGTCATTGTTTCATTGCCGGTATAAAAGCCTTCTATGAATGCGCGTAGGTTTAATACGAACATGCAGCTCTCATCTATAATCTCATCACAATCATCATCTGATCCGTTGCATACTTCTACTGCATTGGGATGCATTTGCGCATTGGCATCATTGCAATCAGTAGAATCGAGTGTGTATCCTGTTGGTTGTATGCAGGCCAGAATAGAACTTGCAGTAGAGCCATACGAATCGTTATCCATATCAACATACCAGATATTACTTAATGATGGATCAATGCGCATACTGTCAGATATAAAAGTACAGGTACCACTTACAATTGTGCAGGTATATATTCCGTTATCTTTTGCATAATAAAATCTGTTTGTAGCACCGGGAATAATTACGTCATTCTTTTTCCATTGCCACGTAAAATCACCCATGCTGTTTTCGGTAAGCAATAAACTATCAGTGGGACACAACAAAACAGAATCATTCGGAGTAATGGATGCTGTGTGAATACATGTACTTCCTGAAACAGTATATTGCGCTCTGTTATGCAGGCTCCATTTACCGGAAGCATCTTTAAAACGGAAATATATATAATGAGTTCCGTCAGCTTGCGTATTGGGAACAAACACCTCTCTTGCTACATGAACATTGTTTGCAGGGTTTGCAACCGGCTCCCATAACTGCATGCCATTACCAACTCCCGGATCAGTATCAAAAAATGCTTCACCATCTGTAATGATGGAACCAACAGATGGAGCAGGTGTAATAACAAACGGATAACTGCGCCATAAACTCCAATGATCATATGAATCTTTAATTCTTATATATAAAGTATGAAAACCTTCTATTAAACCTGTTATAGAAATTGCAGATTGAAAACGAACTGAATCAGAAGGTGTAACTCCAATTGGAAGTTGTATAGCATTGGCGACTCCTGTTTCTGTATCGAAAAAATATTCAGCATCTGTAACAGTTTGTGTTGTTGGTAATGATGTTGGTGTAATTGTAAAAGGATAACTGCGCCATAAACCCCAGACACCAATAACAGATTGCGCACGTATATATAATATATGAAAGCCTTCAGTTAATCCTGTAGTTGCAATGCTTGAAATGATATGAGCAGAATCAGTTACTGACGCTGCATTAATAAATCCACCGTTACCTGTTACACCAACTCCAGGTTCAGTATCAAAATAATATTGAAATTTAACGAGACAATTTTCATCTGCCAGTCCGCTGCAATTTTCATCAATGCCATTACATTCATCAGTTAAATTGGGATGAATGTTTGCATTGTTGTCATTACAATCAGTGCTATCCGTTACATAACCTGCAGGAGCAACAGTATCACAAATAATAACACTTACTGATATATTTCCATAACTATCGCTGTCTGCATCTGCATAGTAGGTGTGAAGAAGACCTTCGTCAATTAAACCATTACAATTATCATCAATTCCGTTGCATGATTCAATCGGTATAGGTGTTGTGAAATTATATATATGTTCAATTTCTGTAGCAGATAAAGCTCTGTCAAAAAGCATTACTTCGTCAACTTTTCCATCATAGTACCAATTAGTTCCGCACTGATCAAAATCAGCTCCCACCATCAATGCTGAACTTTCGTACAACAGATTGAATGTTGCTGAAAAAGTGCCTTTAAGTACATTATCAATATAAACTTTGGCTGTATCATTAAGATCATCAAAAGTCATTGCCAGATGATGCCATTGCCCGGATGTTGGCGCAGAGAAAGTATAGCTGGCAAGACCGTATGAGGCATACCCTAAACCGGCATTCAGTTGACCGTTCTGGAACCAAAAAGAATAGGAGTCAGACCATCCGCTGCAATAACCTTTTCCAATGATCGACTGAATGTCACCAGGAACAGATGAATAATTCACCCACACGGAAAGCGTAAGACTAGTTGGACGCAGATCGGCATGATCAGGCACTTCAATATGTTGTGGATTGCCAAAACAACTGTAAGCACTTTGTGCACTGCCTGTGTGTCCGGTGGTAAATGATCCACCTATTACTGAACCATGATGATAAAATCCGCTTACATCATTGGCATCACCGTTTAAGGGCATATATAATTTTAATCCTGATGGAAGATAAGTATCTGTTAGCCCATCGCAGTTATCATCTATACCATTATTACAAACTTCAAAGGCATCAGGATTGATATTTATCTGGCTGTCATTACAGTCAGTAGAATCTAAAACATAACCCGTTGGCTGAAAACAGGAAGTAGAATCAAAATTTAAATTACCAAATCCATCTCCATCAAGATCGGCATAATAAATTGGTTGCTTAACATAGGGACCCTGAAGATAAAGCCAATTTATTTCAGCAGTGCTAAGCTTACGATTAACGATTAAAGGTTCATCAATACTTCCATCAAAGGGTAAATCAGTGCCATGATTAATTCCGATTTCTATAGGATCGTTTGTATAACCCAGTGTTGCTCCTGATGCAAAGCTGCCTGCAAATACACCGTTTATATATAAAGAGCTTACTCCTTGTGGATAATCACTGAATGCCCATGCAACATGATTCCACTTTCCGTTTGCCAGAGTTGTTGATAGAGGTACCACACTTGTTTGATTAAATGAACCGGTTCCAAAATGAGCCCCGAGCCGATCACTGGAGCTATTGTAAAATAAACTCCATGAAACATTTCCGGAGGAACCTATTGCTTTCGAAATTATGGTTTGCTCTCCGGAATTATTTCCATCTACTTTAATCCATGCTGCCAATGTTATATTAACAGAATGAAAATCCGCATGGTCGGCTATTTCAATTTTTGAATCAGTACCATTAAAATAATAAGCAGTGTGGGATAAGGAATCTCTATCTAATGTATCCGTTAAATCAATAAATGAAACAGCATGATGAGCATTTCCACTTACATCCTGTAGTGAACCTGAATTAAACGGCATATATAATTTGGTTCCTGAAAATAAAATATTGTCTGTTATTCCATCACAATTATCATCAGTGTTATTACAAATCTCTTCTATGCCTGGGTGAAGACCAGCATTGTTATCATCACAGTCTGTATCATAAATTGCATAACCATAAGGAGGCAAATCGGCACTGCCCGCACACACAGGAAATAAATTGCCTGAGCCATAACCGTCATGATCTGAATCCGAATAAAAATTAAAGACAGCATGTTTTAGTGAATCCGCATCATTGCAATCGGTGCTGTCGGAAACATATCCAATGGGCTGGGAGCAGGCAACTGTATCATATGCTATATTTCCAAATCCATCTCCATCTGCATCAGCGTAAAAAGTAGGGTTTCCGCAAAGTTTCACCACCCAGTAATCACTACTTCCCAATGATGTTTCTGTTTTATCTCCTGAAATGCCTGAATTTGAGTGTCCGCCTAAAATATACCCTCCATCTGTAGTTTGCTGAATGGAATAAAGATTATCAAAAAGGCTTCCACCAATAGTATTCTGCCATTGGATAACCCCTGTTGAGTTCAATTTCACCACCCAATAATCAAAATCTAAATTTCCATGTGATGCTTGTGTTTTATCTCCTGAAATGTCTGACTGTGAATACCCGCCTAAAATATATCCTCCATCTGTAGTTTGTTGAATGGAAAAAAGATAATCATAATTGTTTCCACCAATGGTTTTTTGCCATTGAATAACACCTGAAGAATTAAGCTTCACCACCCAATAATCATAAATTCCCTGCGTTGCTTCTGTTTTATCTCCTGAAATGCCTGAATTTGAGTATCCACCTAATATATACCCTCCATCTCTAGTTTGCTGAATGGAATAAAGTTCATCAACATTGGTTCCACCAATAGTATTCTGCCATTCTATAACTCCTGATGAGCTGAGCTTTACCACCCAATAATCAACGTTTCCCAACGATGCTTCTGTTTTATCTCCTGATATACTTGAAGATGAATATCCGCCTAAAATATATCCGCCATCCGTAGTTTGATGAATAGAAAGATAACCTTCATATGCGTTTCCACCAATTGTATTCTGCCATTGAATAGTACCTGATGAGCTGAGCTTCAATACCCAGTAATCAGAACTACCTTGTGAACCTTCTGTTTTATCTCCCGACATGTCTGAAAATGAAGTTCCGCCTAAAATATAACCACCATCCATAGTTTGCTCTATGGAAAAAAGAAAATCAAAATTATTTCCACCAAGTGTATTTTGCCATTGGATAATACCTGATGAATCCAGTTTCAACACCCAATAATCATAACTTCCCTGTGATCCTTCTGTTTTATTACCTGAAATTCCTGAATCTGAATATCCGCCTAATATATATCCTCCATCGGTAGTTTGCTGAATAGATTTAAGTTGATCATCCCCGTTTCCTCCAATGTTATACTGCCATTGTATATTACCTGATGTATTCAACTTTACCACCCAATAATCATATCCTCCCTGCGTTGTTTCTGTTTTATCTCCTGATATTCCTGACTGTGAATTCCCGCCTAAAATATATCCTCCATCTTTAGTTTGCTGAATCGAGTAAAGAATTTCATCATCGTTTCCTCCAATAGTATTCTGCCATTCAATTGCCGGTGCTTGTGCTAAACAAGTCTGCTGCAACGTTGCTATTACAACGAGCAAAAAAATTATCTTTTTCATTTTTAAAGATTTTTAATTAATAAAATTATTTTGAAAAAGAATAATCAATCATGCTTCTTCCCAATCACATCAATATTGAGATTGGAGCCTGATTGTAAAGTTGGATTTCCTATCACCATACTATATATATAAGGCAGGTTGCTGGCTGATGCTTTATGAAAATCATAACTGCCGCTTCCACCAAAAGGTCCCATTACAGGATCGCCTGGCATGCTTGATAAAGTGGGGCTTCCCGGATTTACTTCAAAATGAGATATTAAATAAGCATTACCAGCATCAACAACAGCCTGGTTTACAAAGTTGGGTGATGTATTGGCAATGTTTTGCGTTCCAAGTGCAACAGAACCCAGATCAACGCCATTGTTTATCCATGGAGTGTTTCCGGTACATTGGTAGGTTAAGTTATTACTAAATGTTGAATTGCTTAAACCTGCAAATCCTACCCGGTTAAAAATGTTATTTGAAAATGTTAACCCGCTTGCAAAGTCTGCAATAGAATAAGAACCATTTCCAAAAAATAAATTATTTACCACATTTGTATTGGATACTCCGCTCCAATAATAAAAAGGTCGTCCTCCGTCAACTCTGAAAACATTATTGGCAATTAAAAAATCATGCGCTGTTCCGGCACCATTGTACGCATTATAACTTAACACACCTGCATAAAATATATTTTCAGTAATGGTAATATTGTACATGTTGGTTGTAAAGCTTATTATGCAACCATTAATCGCGCAACGGGATATCGTTATATCATGGATACCAAAGACAGTAAATCCAAGTGACCCATCATAGAAATAGATTCCAATAAAAGATGAACCGGATGCGCTAATAGTTGTAACAGAGCTGTTATTATCAACAAAGCTTACGGTATTAGGATTCACCTGATTTGCCTCAAATCCATTTCCAATGATGGTAA
>JBDTVD010000226.1:0-6001 GCA_040007375.1 Bacteroidota bacterium
TGAGTTGTATCACCATTACCATAATGGCCATCACTTACTAAAGAGTATTTACCTGTTTCATTAAACACCTGGTTGAACGGAGTGCTAAGTGTATAACAACTGTTACTATATCCTGCTTCTTTTAAAATGCTTACCGTAACGGTATCATAACCCGCATGATTCAGTAAATAGATTTTAGGTTTAAAAGTTAAGGTGTAACGGATATCTATCGTTGTTGTAGTATTTAATTTATATACTGATATTTTATTTCCATTAGCAGTTTCATATGCAGCAATAAATGGTAGTGCTATTGCAACCCAGGAACTGTCAATTATAAATGGCCCACTTCTGTATTTAATAGTAGATAATACTGAAGTATCCGGAAAAACTCTGTTGCTACTTGCAATAAAATCAGAAATGGTATCCATTATTGCCGTTTTTGTTTTGTTTTTCTTGATGGCCCATCTCACAGGAACTTCGTTTTGTAAAAGATAGTTTACCAATCCATAAGCTTTCAGGTTAAAGTAACCAGGAAGCCTTTGAAGCGTGGTATCCATCGGAATAATTAAGGAGCCGGCTTTAATACTCTGGCTTATTCCCGGAGGAACAGGCGTAGGCAACTCATACTGTGAATAGGATTCAGAGCAAATGAGCAGGAGGCTTAATAAAATGAACTGTTTTAAAAATCGCATATGATGTGAGTCAACCTCTGATAGTACGAAGAACAGGTTGGCGTTGTTTCAGTATCGTTCAGCTATTATTTTTAAGAGAGCGCTAAGGTACGGCAAGATTTTACTTGATGCAACATGAAAACCGCCTCCCATAAGGATTACAGCTTATTTTGTACTGAACAGGAAAATTTGGCTTTTCTACTGGATTTAAAGGGTGGCAGCCTTCTGACTTTCCAGAATCATTTTTACTCCCGGCAGTTCTTTTCCTTCAAAATATTCCAGTAAAGCACCACCTCCTGTTGAAACATAACTCACCTCATCAGCCAAACCAAACTGGTGAACTGCTGCAGCTGAATCTCCGCCACCAATTAATGAGAATGCACCGTTTTTTGTGGCTTCAGCAACTGCTTCACCAATACTCTTAGTTCCTTTTTCAAAAGCAGGCATTTCAAAAACACCCATGGGTCCGTTCCAGAGTATGGTTTTACTTTTTAAGATGGCACTTTTGAAATCACTAACAGCTTTACTGCCAATATCAAGTCCCATCCATCCATCCGGTATTTCCATATTATCGCTGGAAGACGTTTTTGCATCCTTATCAAATTTATCAGCAATAACGGAATCCACAGGTAGCATCAGGTTTACCTTTTTTGCTTTTGCCATTTCAATAATCTTTAATGCTAAATCAAGCTTATCATCTTCTACTAATGAGTTCCCGATTTTACCACCTTTCGCTTTGAAAAAGGTGTATGCCATTGCTCCGCCAATAATGAGGTTGTCTACTTTATCAAGAAGCTTTTCAATTATTAAAATCTTATCACTCACTTTTGCACCACCCATAATTGCAGTAAAAGGACGACCTGCATTGTTCAGCACCTTATCAGCATTTAAAAGTTCACTTGCCATTACATAACCAAAATAAGATTTTCCCGGAAAGTATTTTGCAATAACTGCCGTAGATGCATGTGCTCTGTGTGCCGTTCCAAAAGCATCGTTCACATAAACAGAACCATGTCTGGAAAGTTTCTCTGCAAATTCATCACTTCCTTTTTCTTCTTCTTTATAAAAACGCAGATTCTCCAGCAGCATTACTTCACCGGCTTTTAATGAACCACTCATTGCAAATGCTTCATCACTTATGCAATCACCAGCAAATTTTACAGGAACTCCAAGTAATGCACTCGTTTCTGCAACGGTATGTTTTAAGGAGAATTTATTGTAATCAATTGTTCCGTCTTCTTTCAGTTTTTTTAAAGGACGACCCAGATGACTCATTAATATCACACATCCTCCATCTTTCAATACTTTCTTAATTGTTGGGATGGCAGCTTTAATCCTGCTGTTGTCTGTGATGTTGAATTGTTTATCCAGAGGCACATTAAAATCAACACGGATTAATGCTTTCTGTCCTGAAAAATTAAAATCGTCAACTGTTTTCATAGCTATTGGTTCTCCGGCAAAAATAACCAGAACCATTGATATTAACACTCTGATAAAAACTTAATCGCAATACGGTTTTTTTAAGAAAAACATCCTGCATTCTGTTAACTTTGTTCAATGCTTTTTAAAGAGGTTGTCGGACATATTCTGGTTAAAGAACGTTTTATTGGTGCTGTTAAGGAAAGCAGGGTCAGTCATGCTTTATTAATCTCGGGACTGGAAGGAACGGGAGGACTTCCCCTTGCATTGGCAATGGCGCAATATCTCACCTGTGAAAATCCGGGTGTTGATGAAAGCTGCGGAAAATGTCCATCATGCTTAAAAAACCAGAAGATGGTGCATCCTGATGTGCATTATTCTTTTCCCGTAGTTAAAGAGCCAAGCAGGGAAGCAAAAAGTGTGGAGTTTATGGATGATTTCCGGACTGCTGTTTTGCAGAATCCATATCTCGACCTTACTGATTGGTTTGAATTTCTGGGAGTAAATAATAAACAGGGATATATTTCTGTGGAGGAAAGTGCAGATATTCTGCGCAAGCTTCAGCTTAAAAGTTTTGAATCCGTTTATAAGATTGTGATTTTATGGATGCCTGAAAAACTTCGTGTTGATTCAGCAAATAAACTTCTGAAGATATTGGAAGAACCACCTGACAATACCGTTTTCTTTCTCGTTACAGAAAACCGTGATCAGTTGCTGCCAACTATTTTATCACGATTGCAATTGATAAAAGCAGGACGACTTGCAGATAAGGAGATTGTAAGTGGCCTGATGGAAAACAAAAATATTCCTGAACTGGAAGCAAAGAGACTAGCTCATCTTGCTGATGGGAATTATCATCTTGCATTATCACTTTCATCATCTGAAATAACTGAAAAAAGCGCAGAAGAATTATTTATCGACTGGATGCGCCTCTGTTTTAACCCAATGAAAACGTTACCCAAATTATATGCATGGGTGGATGTAACATCAAAAAGCGGACGGGAAAGTCAGAAACAATTTTTGTTAAGCTGTATTCAGATTGTTAGAGAATGTATTATTGTAAATGTAGGAGCTGAACCTCTCATCAGGCTGGAGGAAACACAATACGACAAACTGAAATTGTTCTTTCCTTTCATACATGAGGGAAATGTACATATGATTATAAAGGAATTGAGTGAAGCTATCTATCACATAGAGCGGAATGCCAATCCCAAAATTTTATTTTTAGATTTGTCGTTCAGCTTAAGTAATTTATTAAAAAAAGCCCTGGTTAACTAATATTTAATATTAAGAAGAAGAAAGATATGGGATGTGGAACGTGTGCTACTAAAACAGAAGATGGTGCTCCTGCAGGGTGTCAGAGTAATGGATCCTGTGGAACAACCGGATGTAATAAATTGAATGTGTACGACTGGCTGTCGGATATGATTTTGCCGGATGGACATAAACCCTTTGATATTTTTGAAGTGCGTTTTAAAGGAAGCCGTAAAGAGTTTTACCGCAACGTAAATAATATCCCTTTAAGAGTTGGTGATATGGTTGCTGTTGAAGGTTCTCCCGGACATGACATCGGCGAAATTTCTATGGCTGGTGAGTTGGTTCGTTTTCAAATGAGAAAGAAAAATATTACGGAAGGATCACCTGAAATAAAAACGTTGTATCGGATTGCACGTCCTGTTGATCTTGAAAAATATAATGAAGTAAGAAATCAGGAGCATGAAACGATGCATAAATCGCGCACTATTGCTTTGCATTTAAATCTGAGGATGAAGCTCAGTGATGTGGAGTATCAGGGTGATGGTAAGAAAGCAACTTTTTTTTATACTGCAGATGAACGCGTTGATTTTCGTGAACTGATAAAAAAACTTGCAGAAGAATTTCGTGTGCGTATTGAAATGCGACAGATCGGAATGCGGCAGGAAGCCAGCAGACTTGGTGGAATTGGTTCCTGCGGAAGAGAATTATGCTGTTCCACGTGGTTAACAGATTTTAAAATTGTTTCCACAAGTGCTGCTCGTTATCAAAATCTTTCTCTCAATCCATTAAAACTTGCCGGACAATGTGGTAAGTTGAAGTGCTGTTTGAATTATGAGCTGGATAGTTACATGGATGCATTGAAAGATATTCCTGATTCACGCATTCGTCTGGAAACAACAAAAGGATATGCTGTACATCGCAAGACAGATATTTTTAAAAGAATTATGTGGTATGCTTATACAGGAGAAACAGCTAATGGTGAAAGTGAACCTTCATTTGGTTCTGCTGATTCCTGGGTGCCAATGTCAGTTGATCGTGTGAAAGAAATTGTTGCACTGAATAAAAGTCAACAGAAACCTGATGATCTCGGAAGTCTGGATCTTTCTGTTGCAAAACCGGAACATGATTTTGATGATGTTGTTGGTCAGGATTCATTAACCAGAATGGATCATGCGAAGAAGAAAAAGAAGAAAAAGAAAAAACCAGGACAGGGTGGAGGAAGTGATGTTGCAACAGCAGCGGTTACCAGTGAAACAAAAACTGTAAACGAAGCAAAACCTGCAAACCCGAATCAGCAGAGTCAGCGTAAACCTAATCAACCATCACAGGATCGCAATCGCCAGGAAAATAAAAATCAGCAACAGGGAAACCGCAATCCGAATCAACAGGGAAACAGAAATCCGCAACAGGGAAATAATAATCCGCAGACAAACAGAAATCAACAGGGAAATGATAATCCGCCAAGAGGCAACCAACCTGTAAATCCTGCTCCACAAAAAGAACAGCCTGAAAATAAACCTACACCTCCTGCATCATCTGTTCCTCCTGCACCGCCAAATCCGAATCGTGCTCCGCGTCAGTCACCACCACCATCAGAGAATTAGTTTATATAAGATGAATCTATTCCGTGTACATGTGCTGATATATATAATTTGTTTTTATGGATGTACCACTTCCGGTGTGTTTGATGAGAATAAAAAAATTGATAATAGTTTGTGGGATAAAGACAAACCTGTTGTATTGCAAACAATTATTGATGATACCATAACTCCGCATAATGTATATATAAACATCAGAAATGCCGGTGTTTATCCTTTCAGTAATATATTTATGTTTATTAATACCACACTTCCACATGGTGAATTATTCCGTGATACTATTGAAGTGATGTTGCAGACACCGGAAGGGAAATGGATGGGAGATGGATTAGGTGATATCTGGGATAACAGAATATTATTTAAATCGGATGTTCGTTTTCCTCAAAAGGGCGAATATCGTTTTGAATTATTTCAGGCCATGCGTATTAATCCATTGCCGGGAATTATGGATGCCGGTATCCGTATTGAAAAGGCTGCTGATAAAAAATGAAAAAAATAGTTCTCCTTTTTCTGTTGCTGTCTTCTCCTGTATTTGCACAGGAAAATGTACCGGTTTATCATCCTGAAGCAGATGCAAAAGCAGATGTCGCTGCTGCAGTAAAACAGGCTGCTGCTGAACACAAACATGTATTATTAATGATTGGCGGTAACTGGTGCAGATGGTGTAAAATGTTTGATAAGATGATACATGAACAATCATCAGTTGATTCAGCATTAAAAGCAAATTATATATTCCGGCATGTAAACTTCAGCAAGGAAAATAAAAACAATGCATTACTTGCTGAACTGAATTTTCCACAACGATTCGGCTTTCCTGTGTTTGTTGTGTTGAATGAAAAAGGAGAACGTATTCACACACAGAACTCAGGTTATCTGGAAGAAGGAGAAGGATACAACACAAAAAAAGTAATTGAATTTTTCGATCAGTGGGGATTTGCTGCTTTGAGTCCGGAGCGGTATAAGGAGTGATTAATAATGGATGATTAAGAATGAGGAATTGAATTAATAACTACTTAAACAAAAAACGGGAAGATCACTCTTCCCGTTTATATATAAGTATTAAATCAAGTATAAATT
>JBDTVD010000227.1:0-5976 GCA_040007375.1 Bacteroidota bacterium
ATTGTAAGAAACCATGTAAGGTTTTAAGAAAAATGAGATTGACGACCGGTCGAAATGCCCTTATCATTGCAATGTAATCAGTCACACGTTCAACTAAAATAAAGAGTGCCTATGGACTAAAAAACAAAAGAAAACACTGCTTGTAAGGCCCGTTAATCTTCAATGATTGACGGGCTTTCTTTATTTAGTATCAAGTATCAGGTATCAAGTATCAAGACTGGAACAGGCGCAATGCGGAGGCTTTTTATGTTTGGCTTTTTTCAACAATATATCTCAATGGCCCTGCATTTTCTTAATTTTACACAGCTTTTCCACGCATCATATGAAATTCTCTCATCTTCACGTACATACACAATTCTCGCTGCTCGATGGTGCTGCCGGCATCTCCGATCTTTATAAAAAAGCAGTTGCAGATAATATGCCTGCCATTGCCATTACTGATCATGGAAACATGTTCGGTGTTTTCAAATTTGTAGCAGAAGCAGCGAAGCATAATACTGCTGATCAACCGAATAAGATAAAGCCTATTGTTGGTTGCGAGTTTTATGTAGTAGAGAATCGTCATAAACAGCAATTTACCAAGGAAGACAAAGATGTGCGTTACCATCAGCTCCTGTTGGCGAAGGATGCGGATGGATATAAGAACCTGGTGAAGTTATGCTCACTTGGATTTATGGAGGGACTTTATGGCAAGTATCCACGCATTGATAAAGAACTTATTCTTCAGTATCATAAAGGATTAATTGCAACAACCTGTTGCCTCGGAGCTTCTGTTCCGAAAATAATTATGAAAAAGGGGGAAGCAGAAGGGGAGAAGGAATTTAAGTGGTGGCTGGATCTTTTTGGTGAGGATTATTATATAGAGCTGCAGCGTCATGGAATTCCTGAACAGGAAAAAGTGAATGAAGTGTTGCTTGGTTTTGCATTAAAATATGGAGTGAAAGTAATTGCTTCTAATGATTCACATTATGTTGATCAGAAAGATTACAATGCACATGATATTTTATTATGTATTAACACCGGTGAAAAACAAAGTACAGAAAAATGGAAAGAGAGTGATGAGGATTCTTCAGTAAAAGGAAAACGTTTTGCATTTTATAATGATCAGTTTTTCTTTAAATCGACAACAGAAATGTCGGAGTTGTTTAAGGATATTCCGCAATCAATAGATAATACTAATGAGATTGTAGATAAAATAACTCCACTGAAATTAAAGCAGGATATTTTACTTCCTCACTTTAAAATTCCGGAAGGATTTGTTGACCAGGATAGTTATCTCCGTCATTTAACAATGGAAGGAGCGCATAAAAGATATTCGGATTTAACTCCTGAAATTGAAGAGCGCATCAACTTTGAATTGTTTACGGTGAAGACAATGGGTTTTGCCGGTTACTTTTTAATTGTTGCAGATTTTATAAAAGCCGGACGTGATCTTGGAGTGTTTGTAGGTCCTGGTCGTGGTAGTGCTGCAGGTTCAGCAGTTGCGTATTGTATCGGCATTACCAACATCGATCCTATAAAATACAATTTACTGTTTGAGCGGTTTTTAAATCCTGATCGAAAATCAATGCCCGATATTGATACTGATTTTGATGATGTAGGTCGGCAGAGAGTTATTGATTATGTGGTGGAGAAATATGGACGAAACCAGGTTGCGCAGATTATTACTTATGGTACGATGGCTGCCAAGATGAGTATTAAAGATGTTGCGCGTGTGATGGATTTACCTTTGGCAGATTCTAACATTCTTGCAAAGCTGGTTCCTGATCGTCCTGGAATTGAATTGAACCGTGTGTTGCTTGCACCTATGGATGGTGATAAAAGTTTAAAGGAAAAAGAAGCATTAAACAGTGATGATCTGGAAGATGTAAAAAAACTCCGGGATATATATAAAGGCACTGATCTTCGTGCACAGGTTTTAAGAGAAGCATTGATATTAGAAGGTTCTGTTCGCAATACAGGTATTCATGCAGCAGGAATTATCATCGCACCAAAAGATTTAACAGAGATTATTCCTGTTTGTGTTTCTAAAGAATCTGATTTACTGATTACACAGTATGAAGGAAAGATCATTGAAGATGCAGGTGTAATCAAAATGGATTTTCTTGGTTTGAAAACGTTAACCATTATGCGTGATGCGTTGCGTTTGATAAAAGAACATCACAATATTGAAATTGATATTGATACTATTCCTCTTGATGATAAAAAAACTCTGGAGTTATATCAACGTGGAGAAACCAATGCAACATTCCAGTTTGAGTCTGCAGGAATGCAGAAATATTTAAAGGATTTACGTCCTGATAAATTTGAAGATCTTATTGCAATGAATGCTTTGTTTCGTCCCGGACCATTAGCATACATTCCAAAGTTCATCGATCGTAAACATGGTCGTGAAAAAATTACGTATGACCTTGCAGAGATGGAAGAATTTCTGCATGACACTTACGGAATTACAGTGTACCAGGAACAGGTGATGTTGTTATCGCAGAAATTAGCCAACTTTACAAAAGGTGATGCTGATGTTTTGCGGAAGGCAATGGGAAAAAAGGATAAAGCTATCCTTGATAAAATGAAAAGCAAGTTCATTGATGGTATAAAGAAAAATAACCTCAGTGAAAAAATTGCAGAAAAAGTATGGACAGACTGGGAGTCATTTGCTCAGTATGCATTTAACAAATCACATTCAACGTGCTATGCATTTGTTGCATTTCAAACAGCCTATCTGAAAGCACATTATCCGGCAGAATATATGTCGTCGGTATTAACGCATAACTTAAGTAACATTGATAAGATTACATTTTTCATGGAAGAATGCCGTCGAATGGGTGTTGCAGTTTTAGGTCCTGATATTAATGAGAGTTCTTATAATTTTTCTGTTAATGGAAAGGGAGAAATCCGTTTTGGTTTAGGTGGAGTGAAAGGAGTAGGTGAGCTGGCAGTGCAGAATATTATTGAAGAGCGTACTGCAAATGGTCCGTTTAATACCATCTTCAACTTAACCAGCCGCATTAATAATAAAGCTGCCAATAAACGCTGTTTAGAAAGTCTTGCACAAGCCGGAGCATTTGATCGTTTCGAAGGTATTCATCGCGCACAATATTTTGCTGCCGATACAAGAGATGCATCAACAGGTGTTGAACGTGCTATCCGTTTTGGTAATGCAATGGGATCACAATCACAACTTGCACAACACTCTTTGTTTGGTGATATGTCGCAGGATGAAATTACTATTCCTTCTTTACCTGTGTGTGAACCGTGGAGTAAACTGGAAGCTTTAGGAAAAGAGAAGGAAGTTATTGGATTTTATATATCAGGACATCCTTTAGATGATTTTCGTTTTGAGCTGGATAATTTTTGCAATGTTACTGCTGAGCGATTAAGTCATGATCTGGAAAAATATAAAAACAGGGAAGTTGCTTTTGCAGGTATTATTACAGAAGCCAATCACCGGATGAGTAAAACAGGGAAGCCTTTTGGTAATTTCACGGTGGAAGATCTTTCAGGGAATTTTCAGATCACTCTTTTTGGGGAGGATTATGGCAAATTCAAACAATTTCTGAATCCCGAAAGCATCATTTTTATTAAAGGAAAAGTAGGTTCACGCTATAATAATCCGGATGACCTGGAGTTCCGTCCATCAGCAATTCAGTTTCTTTCAGATGTAGGTGAAAAACTAACAAAACAGATTACCCTGAAACTCAGTCTTTGGAGTGTTAATAATGACGTTATAGCATCACTGGGCGACCTTCTGTCAGCCAACAAAGGAGGCATCCCATTTAAGATGCAAGTTATTGATGATGAATGCAAATGGAGCATACCGTTTTCCTTTAAGAATCATAAGATTAAGGTGTCGCAAAAGTTTGTCAGTGAACTTCAGTCCGTTACAAATGGAGAGGTGGTAATCAACTAAAATTGCCCGAAATTCGTCCTCGTTTCCTGCCACAATTGCCAGTGATTTAGCGTAGAAGAGGATGGCTCATTAATTGACTTCCGGCAGGAAATTATACACTCTTAAAAAAACAAAATTTATGGCGTTAGAACTTACAGATGCGAACTTTGAGGAGCTCGTTTTAAAATCAGATAAACCGGTATTGGTTGATTTCTGGGCTGAATGGTGTGGTCCGTGCAGAATGGTTGGTCCTGTAGTGGAAGAAATTGCAAAAGAATATGAGGGAAAAGCAATTGTTGGGAAAGTGAATGTAGATACAAATCCTGGCATTTCGATGCAGTTTGGAATACGTAATATCCCTGCATTATTATATTTCAAAAACGGACAGGTTGTCGACAAACAGGTTGGCGCTGTTCCAAAATCAATACTGGCTAACAAGCTGGAAGCTCAACTTCAGTAACCACGAATTGGTTAATGGTTAATTGTTAATGGTGTCTGAAGCTTATAGATGGCTGTTCACTCGCAAGAATGAATGGCCATCTTTTTTTGTGCCCGGATTTTAGGCACCAGGCAATAGTGGTTAGGCAATAGTGAAACAGAATGGAGATTGAAATACAATGATCATATTTGCGTTTCTATCTCTCAACTAACTAAACAACTCCATTTATAATTTATAATTTATAATTTATAATTTCAAAAATGCCGATTAATCAACAGGAAATACAACAGTTTTCGCACATTGAGTTGCTTGCTCGACAGGTTGTGGAAGGTTTCATTACTGGTTTGCATAAAAGTCCTTTTCATGGTTTCTCTGTAGAGTTTGCTGAACATCGTATATATAATTCAGGGGAGCCTACACGTCATATTGATTGGAAATTATTCGGACGCACAGATAAACTTTTTACGAAGCGTTATGAAGAAGAAACAAACTTACGTTGTCATATCATAGTAGATAATTCTGCATCCATGCATTATCCGGAAGCAGATAAAAAAAATCCTGACTTAAAAAATAAAATCACCTTTGCTGCTTACAGTGCTGCTTCCATTATTCAGTTATTAAAGATGCAACGTGATGCTGTAGGGTTAAGTCTTTTTTCCGGAGATATAGAATTACATACACCGGCACGAAGCAGCAGTGTGCATCATAAATTGCTTTTTCATAAACTGGAAGAAGCCATTGCATCACCGGGAAATAAATCAACAGCCGCAGCAAAAGCATTACATGAAATTGCAGAACGCATTCATAAACGATCATTAGTTGTTTTGTTCAGTGATATGTTTGATAACATCGCTGATGCATCAGAATTATTCCAGGCTTTGCAACATCTTCGTTACAACAAACATGAGGTAATTTTATTTCATGTAGTAGATAAAAACCTGGAGATGGATTTTAATTTCGAGAACAGACCTTACCATTTTATTGATGTTGAAAGTGGAGAAGAAGTTAAAGTACACAGCAACCAGGTAAGAGAAGCATATCTTGAAAGTATGAGTGCATTTAAAAAGGATCTTCAATTGCGTTGTGCACAATACCAGATTGATTTTGTAGAAGCTGATATTCATAAAGGCTATCAGCAGGTTTTGATGCCTTATCTGGTGAAGAGAGAAAAAATGCAGTAAATTAATTAGCCAATTGAACAATTAGCCAATTAGCTAATAAAAAAGACGATTTAATAATCCAATAAGAGGAACTTTGTTGCTTTGCAATTTGCAATCCCCAACCGAGACATTATTTCGAACGAAGTTGAGAAACCTTTTAGCATGTTTAGTAAAATGATAAATAGAAAACTAAACATTCCCGCAAGAAAAACTCATTCGTAAATTCGTATTCGTAGATCAATATACAATCTTTCCGGAATACATGCCATCATCAGTTGTAATTATATATAATGTCAGTCCCTGTGGCAATAGTGTTTTATGTGATGAAAAATTACCTTCACTGTTTTTGATCAACTTTTGCGATGCTGTTAACTGTCCTGTAGCATTGTAAAAATCAACATTAATAGCAGATGCAGTTATGCAGTCTGATTTTATTTCCAGTGATTGTGTGTTATAATTGAATGAACATTGCACGTTACATTTTTCAG
>JBDTVD010000228.1:0-5970 GCA_040007375.1 Bacteroidota bacterium
TGAAACTGGGTATTGGTTATACAATGGGATTGAAGTGGAATAACTATGAGGGATGGGGAGCAGAACAGGGACTTAATTTATCCTTGAGTGGTGGTGATCAAATGAAAGGACCTTTGTCAGGAAGCTTAGGTATTAATTCCAGCAGTGATGAAGGATTAACGATCAGTCCGCAACTAAGTTTATCCAGTAAGTTATCACGTGATGATGCAAAGACATCTGTAGTTGGTGGAGTATCGGTTGGTTCTTCTTATAATTCACGCGGCGGATTAAAAACACTTTCAATAAGTGCAAATATTCAGGTTGCACAAAATCATAATTCGGAAATAGCACAGCATAATGAAGATGCAAAGAAAAATAATAAAATTCCGGGTGCTGAAAAAATGATGGAGATGTCAAATGAAGATGGTAACACCGGATCAATGTCTAAAAGTTTCGGTGCCCGTTTTGATTTCACATCACCATCATACAGTCCTCAGATTACAATGTCAATGAAAAACTTTTCTGCATCAGGAAGTTTTAAAATCGGTGGCGAGTTATGGGGAGTGCATCCTAATGCAACGGTGGGAGGTTATTATTCATCACAGGCATTACAATCGAACTCACAAAGCAATCCTGCATACGGTTATATATATGCACATAATGGAAATGCAGCAAATGCAATTCTTGATTTTAACCGTGAGAAGGATGGACCTTATACAGAAAGCACACCAGCATTACCGCTTTCTAATTTTACAAGTGATGTATTTTCTGTAAGTGGTCAGGGTACAGGCGGAAGTTACCGCGCATTCAGAAGTGATGTAGGTACAGTTTACGATCCGGAAGCAAGCAGCTCCAGTGATGGTTTTTCAATAGGTGCTGAATTAGGTTTAGGAAATCTCGGACATATTGGTGTTGATATAACTGTAAATATTGCTAATACACATTCTGGTAAGTGGACAGGCAGCAATGCAGCAGCAGGATTACTTTCTTATAAAGGAACAGGACCTGATGCAACATATGAACCTGCATATTTTAAAGAAGCAAATGAAAAAACAATTGATAATGATCCTTCTTTCTTTCAGAAAATAGGAGGAAGCAGCGCAGTTGCTGTAAAACTGAATCAGCAATCAAAATTTGATGTAGTTGCCACCAATCAGTTTCGTAAAAATGACGGATCTACTTCAGCTATTCCATCAGCAAATTATCGTTCTAAAAGAGAAATACGTAACCAGGTATTTTCTTATTTATTAAGAAAAGATGTTGCTGATTATGGATTGCAGAATTATCCTGCAGCTTTTACCAACAGTGCAACAGAACATCATATTGGCGAAGTTACTACACTTGGTAATGATGGTAAACGATATGTATATGGTATGCCTGCTTATAATACAAAACAGCAGGAAATAACTTTTGCAGCACATGAAGATGGTGCAAGTACAAGCGGACTGGTAAGTTATGGCGGCAGTGATAACTCAACAGGTAATTCAAATGGTACAGATAATTATTATTCAAAAATGGAGACGCCTCCGTTTGCTCATGCTTTCATGCTCACTTCTGTTTTGTCAGCTGACTATGTTGATAATGATAATGTAAAAGGACCAAGTGATCAGGATTATGGAACGTGGGTGAAATTCAGTTATGATAAACTTCCTTATACCTACAAATGGAGAACACCATATGATCAGAACCAGGCTTCACTGAATCAGTCTTTAATCTCTCAGAGAAAAGATGATAGAGGAAATATTGTTTATGGAGAGAAGGAATTGATGTATATGAACAGTATTGAAACTAAAAATTATCTGGCTGAATTTTATACTTCTCCACGTCATGATGGTAAAGGAGTACTTGGTGTAGATGGTGGTCGTGATAATAGTGCAAGTATGATGAAACTGGATAGCATCCGGTTATTCAACAAACATGATAACAGTGGTATTCCTGTAAAAACAGTTCATTTTGTTTATGATTATACTTTATGTAGTGGTGTACATAACAACGATCAGGGAGCAGAATTTGTTAATGGTAGTGATATAAATATTAAACATGGAAAATTAACTTTAAAGAAAATATTTTTCACGTTCTCTAATTCCAATAAAGGTCGTTTTTCACCTTATGAATTTGAATACTGCAAAGGTCAGACTTTATTAAATCCGGATTACCAGGAAAAACGCTTCGACAGATGGGGAAATTATAAAGCATTTCCTGTCACTCCAATCCCTGCCGTGCAGCCGATTGATCCGGGACCGGATGCAGCTAACAATTCCGTATCACCTGTAGCAACACCAACAGAGTTTCCTTACGTGGATCAGAACAGAACATTAGCAGATCAGTACACACAATCATGGGCACTTACAAAAATAATATTACCCTCCGGAGGAAAAGTTGATATTAATTATGAGTCCGATGATTATGCTTATGTGCAGAACAAACCTGCCATGCAAATGTGTAAGATAGCTTCAATGGATGTCAATACAACTCCGTTAAGTCCGACGCAAATTGGTTCACAGAATTTTTCTACGAATGGAACGGATAAACTTGTTTTTAAAATGGAGTCAGGAACATTTATACAGGATTATGTTGATGTGGGTGAATTAATATTTTTCAAGTTTCTGATTAATATCAGAAGCGGTAATCATGAGTATGTTCCGGGTTATGCAAAAGTTGTTGAACGTGGATTAGATCCTAATCATGCCGGATATGGTTATGTTGTTTTAGAAGCTGTTACTCTTAATGATAATGGTGGTGGCTATAGAAATCCGGCAGCAAAAGCAGGCATTCAATACGGCCGTATATATATGAAGAAACTTACGTTCAATGATACTGCACCGGATGATGGAGGATTTGGTATTGATTTTATTCATGCAATACTTGGTTCAAGTTTTATTGGAAATTCTATTCAGGCACTTAAAGGAATTAATAAATCACTCTGGGATATGGGTGTTGCAAACAGTGCAATTATGAATAAATCATGGCTGCGTTTAAGAAATCCTAACGGACATAAACTGGGTGGTGGTTCACGTGTGCATAGTGTTATTATGAATGATAACTGGACTGCAATGACAGGCAGCCAGGAAACAGATCAGGAATACGGACAGATATATAATTACAATTTGGAAGATGGAAGATCAAGTGGTGTAGCAGCTTACGAACCACTATTAGGTGGTGATGAAAATCCATGGAAGCAACCGGTTTTTTATGAAGCAAAAAAATTGCTTGCACCTGATGATCGTTTCTATATGGAAGAACCATTTGGAGAAAGTTTCTTCCCTGGGGCAGCAGTTGGATACAGTCGTGTTGAAGTAAGAAATCTGCCACAGCAAAATGACCTGCAACGTCATGGAACAGGAAAAACGGTAAATGAATTTTATACTGCCTATGATTTTCCAACAATCACTGAACGAACAACACTTGAATATAAACGTGGTAAATCAGATCCATGGAGTTTGTCTTCTATTTTCAGTATTGATGTAAAAGATTTTGTAACAGTAAGTCAGGGTTACATGATTGAAGTAAATGATATGCATGGTAAACCAAAAACTGTTACAGTATATCAGGAAAATAATTCAGTACCACTCAGCAAGATGACGTATCGTTACAAGTCTGCTAATTATGGTGCAAACAGTCATCGTCTTGTTAATGATGGATTAACACTTATTAATCCTGATGGAACATTAACAACAGGAAGTAATGGTCAGCTTGGTGTTTTCTTCGATGCAGTGTATGATACAAGAGAAGCAACATCTGAATCGATGTCACCATCAATAGGAATCAATCTTGATTTCTTCTATGTGCCGCCATTCTTCTTCCCGTTTGTTCCGATGATATGGCCGGGATTTTCAAATGAACGCACCCAATTCAGAAGTGGTGTTATGACAAAAGTGATTCAACGTTTCGGAATTCTTGAAGAAACAACTGTGGAAGATCTGGGATCAAAAGTTACATCGAAACCACTTGCCTACGATTCGCAAACAGGTGATGCGTTAATCACACAAACAATTACGAATTTCAATGATAATAAGTACACCATGAATTTCCCTGGTTACTGGTATTACAAAAGCATGGGACTTGCGTCGAAAAATGTCGGTGTTGAAAAATCAGGAATCACATTTACAAGTGGAGTAAGTAATGTTATTACCAACGTAGAAAAATATTTTACTCCTGGTGATGAAGTTCAGATTGTAGGATCACCATACATGGGCTGGATTACAGATGTTTCAGGAGGAAAAATTACTGTTGTAGGAAAGAATGGTAATGCAGTATCAGGATCAGGTGTAACAGTGAAAGTATTAAGATCCGGATACAGAAATGTGCAGAGTAATATGATGGCATCATTAACATTGTTATCAAATCCACTAACTTCATTTGCAGGAAACAGTTATCAGCAGATACTGGAAGCAAGTGCTATTGAATATAAAAACGGATGGAAAACATATTGCGATTGTCCGGGACAGGATCCCAATACACAACCATCATCCAATCCATATATGAACGGTACACGTGGTGTATGGCGGCCAACTAAAACATATGCATATTTAACAGGTAGAGCAATTTCTGATTACGATAAGAATACCAACCTGCGCAAAGATGGAGTGTTTACATCGTTCTCACCTTTTTATAAATTACAAGGAGGTGGATGGGCAATGGATCAGCAGGGATGGACCTATGCATCTGAAGTTACAGAGTTTGATCCTTTTGGCCAGGAGATAGAAAATAAAGATCCACTGAACAGATTCTCTGCTGCAACGTATGGTTATAATCAGTCACTGGCTACTTCTGTTTCTTCTAATTCCAGATTCAGAGATGTTGGTGTTGATAATTTTGAAGATTACGGAATGGGTAATTGTGCTGACAACCATTTTAAATTCGAACAGACTTCACTTGACATTGTAAGTTCAAAAGCGCACACAGGCAAAAAGAGTATTCGTGTTACACCAGCAAATCCTGCAGTACTGCAAAGGCAGATTACACTATGCAGTTATGATCCATGTCCTGGTCTCGGTGTTGCCGGATCGCATACAAATCCTTCACCTGTATTTGGTATTACCTATGATCTTCAAGGCGGAACTCCGGGAGTTAATCTGAATTATTCATGGGTAGTAACATTGGGTAGTCCAGGATTCCAGATTGTAAATAACGGACACAGTATTATCATGACACAAGGACCTGCTACTACTTCATACAGCGCAGTTATAACTGTTACGGATCCTGCTACAGGTTGTGTGACACACATTAATGCAGAAGTGCTTGCTCCGAATTAGTAATTGAATCTTTATATAATCATTTATAAAAAGTAATATATAATGAGAAAAAATATTTTATTTATTCTGATCCTCCTTTCAATAACAACTGTAAAGGTTATTGGCCAGGCTGCAGATGCAGAAATTTTTGATCAGGTAGCGATTTTAAATCCTGCGAAAGAGGTGAAGGAAAATGTGGCGGATGAAAAAAATCTATCACCTGAATCAAAAAGCGCACTTCTGAAAACCTCTTTCAGGTTGAAAGATCCTGCAGCAATTGATTTCATAAAAATCAGTCTTGGCAGTGCAAATAATAAAAAGGAATATGGTGATTCAGAAATCAGTATTTCAAAACAGGAGGATAAATATTATTATTCTTCTGCAGCAGGAGCTGTTGAAGCAAAGTACAACCTGATCAACTGGTCAACACCTGTTTCATTAAGTAATTACACTACTGCCCGGTTTGTTACTGTTGAGCTGCATCATGTAAACAGCAGTGAAGTTACCATGTATTATATCCCAGTTCATTAATTATATATATCAAAATGCCCGTTTCTATGAAAAAGAAATATTGGTCAGCATTACTGCAGAGTGCATTTCTATGCAGCATGTTTTTAGTTTTTACTTCAGGAATTTCATATGGAGTTACGTTTACTGTTACCACAACAGCAGACAATCCTGTATCACCCCCTTCCGGATCGTTGCGATGGGCTATAAACCAGGCAAACACATCTGCTAATGCAGGGAATGCAGTTAT
>JBDTVD010000229.1:0-5906 GCA_040007375.1 Bacteroidota bacterium
TGTTGATCCACCCTGACATATTTCTAAGTTTCCTGTGATTGAACAAACAGGAGGCTGATTTAAAATATACTTCACAGTATCTTTTGCAACGCAACCTTTACAGTCAGTTGCAGTAACGATATAAGAACCTGGTTGATTAACATTAACTGAAGCTGTATTTGTTGCTCCGATAATTCCAGGACCTGACCATGAATAAGTAAGTGAACTATTGCTTGTACCTGGAATTGTATACTTCACATAGTCAACTCTGAATGCACAATTACCATTATCAGATATTCTGATGTAACGTGCAGCTGAAGGAAGATTGTAACAATACTCCTGGTAATAAGTATTATGAGAGAAAGTAACAGACGATGTTAAATTAACAAAGCCAGCAGTTGCACTTGTAGAAGCCTGAATTTTTGCATTACTATAACCTGTTCCAGTGTTTACACAATGTTCCAGTTTCATGTTCACGCATATCGGAGTTCCTGCAGCAAGTGTAGTTCCCATATCAAGAGTAATATAAGAAGTACCACTTCCACCTTGTGTCCATAGTTTCGTTCCTAAATTATCACCACAAACTGAAGAATAAGGAATGTCTAACAACCATCCACCTGAATTTGCAAGAACATGATTACAATCAGTAACCACTTGAGTTGTGCAGGTTGCAGCACCAGTTGTTACAGCTGTAAATGTTTTTGTTGAAGCACTGCATGATGTAACATCAGTACCTGCATTAACTGTTAAATTGCAACATGATGTTACAACTACGGTATCAGCATCAACACAACCCTTACAATCAGTTGCTGTAACGATATATGAACCTGGTTGGTTAACTGTTACGGCAGCAGTATTAGTAGCACCAACAATTCCAGGACCTGACCATGCATAAGTAACTGCACTATTTGTTGTTCCCGGAATTATAGACTTCACATAATCTACTCTGAAAGCACAATTCCCATTATCAGTAATTCTTATATAACGTGCAGAAGATGCAAGTGTATAACAATACTCCTGGTAATAAGTATTATGAGAGAAAGTAACAGACGATGTTAAATTAACAAAGCCAGCAGTTGCACTTGTAGAAGCCTGAATTTTTGCATTACTATAACCTGTTCCAGTGTTTACACAATGTTCCAGTTTCATGTTCACGCATATCGGAGTTCCTGCAGCAAGTGTAGTTCCCATATCAAGAGTAATATAAGAAGTACCACTTCCACCTTGTGTCCATAGTTTCGTTCCTAAATTATCACCACAAACTGAAGAATAAGGAATGTCTAACAACCATCCACCTGAATTTGCAAGCACGTGATTACAATCCGTAATAACCTGAGTTGAACAAGTGCTTGCACCTGTAGTAGTAGCCGTTAATATTTTTGTAGCAGTACATAATGAAACATCAGTTCCTGCATTTACATTAATTGTGCATGGAGGAGGTTGAGTTAATGTGATAGTAATATTTTTTTCATCACATTTTGATCCACCAGCATTATCCGCTGAATAAACTTTTACATTAATAGTATAAGTACCTGCCGTAAGATTCAATGCAACAGCATCACCAGGTGTACGGTAAGGAATTGTGTTTTCAATATTCGTTACAGATGCACTTCCTGTAATTGTAAACTTTACACTTTCAACAGTTGTTCCACTTACAGCAGCTTCAATATTCCAGTTTGCCGGAAATGTATTGATGTTGTATGATCCACCATCAACAAGCGTTAAAAAATTAGTTGAGTTGGTAAGATTGTAAACAACTAAACCGTTAATTGTTGCATTACAGCAAAAGTTAACAGTTGCGCACACAGAATTAGAAGCCGCCCAATTTGTACAGTTAGCTCTTCTTGCGTAACGTTTGTAACAGGTTGTTTCTGTTATAACACCAGGATTATAGGTGCTTGATGTTGCACCGGTAACAGGATCCCAGTTATTATTGGTGCTATTGTTTTTATAGTACCACTGATAAGAGATTGTTCCACTTCCGCCTTGTGGTAATTGCACATTTGTAAATAGTGCAGGATCAAATGGCGGACATCCGCTTTGATCTGTGCCTATGGTACCACCGTTAGTACAGTTGTAGCACGTAGCCGAAGCTGGTGTGATGATGCCCATACAGCAACACATCACAGCCATTACAATTAGTAAAATTTTTCCTTTCATGTTTGTTTTATTTTTGTTTAGGGTTGCATTTTACCATCATGCGAGGACGTTTTGTATCTAATCTTTGGTGAATTGATCTGTTTAGCAGGCAGAAAAACGCTGTTGCACCGTATATGACATTCATTCAGAACTACGGAAAAAATATATATATCTGTAAGATAAATTGCTTTAAGTATACTTTTTCATCCAACGCATCTAACCACAACTAACTGAATTACATGTATTGTATCATTATTCAGCATATCGATGCCCATATATATGCATTCCTTAAATGTTTTTTTTGGATGTAAGGTTTTTGAAAAAGTTATGCGGATCTATAAATGTGTGCTTGATTTATGATTTTGCTCATTAAGGTATGGTTAGCATGTTGCAGCATGAAAAACAATAATAAGGTCTCCCGGAAATCCTTCGATAATTAAAACTGTACAGCCTGATTTTGTTTTTAAGTTTTTAATATACATTTACAGCAATAGTATCTGTTCTTTTAAACTCTATAAAACTTTAAGCTTATGAAAAAACAACTGTTGTCTTTAATGGTCTTTGTATTCAGCTTATTTTGCTGTTCAGTTTCTTACTCACAGATTTACCGGCCATTCAATCTATCACAATCATTATTGTATGGCAGTAATAAGTATGATCCTGACATCAAGGAGATCGAAAACATCACCGTCTCCGGAACATCTCCTGTACATGTTGTATTACCTGTTCTCTTCAATGGACTTTCAGAAGTGGAAGTAACTTTAACATATCAGTCAATTTATGCTGATGGATTTAAAGTGGTTTCCAATCTTTCCAATGGTGCTGCATTAAATGTAGATGTAAGTGATTTCTACATGGGAACAATTGATGGTAATGCAGAAAGTGTTGTTGTATTGGGAATTGATAAAGATCAGGCATGTTCTGTATATATAAATAATGGTACTGAAGCATGTGTTATGAAACAGGATGCCAATGTATCAGGCCTGTATGAATTGTATGTTGAGACCTCTTCAAACAATCCATTCAACTTAACGGATGAAGTCCCCATTTCAAATCCTGCATCTGCTCCTGCAACTACAGGAGAAATAAATAGTATGCCTCCAACAAAATGTATCGGAGCTTACCTGGAAGTTGCACACGATTATTATCTCTACTTCGACCAGAGTATAAAAAGCGTTACCAATATTATGACGGCTGGATTTGCTTCTAATGTTTTAATATATGCAAGAGAAGGTGTACCTGTAAAACTAACTGAATTATATATATGGGAAACTCCAGATCCATATACTGACAGCACTATTTTTCTAATGCTTGAACATTTTACTACAGCACGACCCAATTTCCCGGGACATATCAGTCAGCTGATGAAGAAAACAAATGTTACAGCATTGGTTGGTGGTGTTGCACATATGGGCCCGGGATACTGCACAGTAAAAATGCATTCAATAAATAATGTATTTGATAGTGCTCCGGATTATCCTTCATACAGCGGATTTATAACAACAATGGCTCATGAATTCGGACATACATTGGGCTGTCCTCACACCCAATCCTGTTCATGGCCCGGTGGTCCCATTGATAACTGTGCACCTTCCGAAATAGGATGTCCGAACGGCCCGCCGAATGTTCCGGGATCAATTATGAGTTACTGTAGCGGATATACTTTAACCAATGGATTTTTACGCTTGCCAGGAAACAGAATAAGAGAAAATTTTCTTGCATTTGATCCTGCCTGTTTATTTGATGGTGATAGTCTTCCGTTAAATCAATGTCCTCCACCAACTAATCTTACAGTATCACTTCCATCATATAATGCAATCACAGTTACCTGGAATTCATCAGGTGCAGCATCGTATGTTGTTGAATATAAAAGACAAGGTGACATTCATCCATTAACTGTTACTACAAGTAACACATCTGTACAATTAAATAATTTGTCAACCTGTATTCCTTACACAGTAAAAGTGCAATCCATGTGTGGTTTAACAGGAAGTTATTTCAGCAATACAGAAAATTTTACTTTACAAACGCAGGGCTCGTGCAAATCGCAGGGAGAGAGTACAGCATCAGGATGGATTGAATCTGTACAGGTAAATAATTCAATCATTACAACAGGAGATAACAATGGTTTTCATTTTGAACCATGCACGTATGTAAATGTTTCTCCGGGAGGATTGTGTTATCTGGCATTGAAACAAGGTGTTCCGCAATTTCTTCCTGCAACAACAGTTTACTGGCGTGTATGGGTTGATGTAAGCAGTGACAATGAATTTGGTTCGGATGAGCTGATATATGATTCCGGTCCTGTAAGTGGTGATATATATGTTAATGTACAGGTTCCGCCTTTCCCTTTTGTAATATCTAATTATGTTCCAAAGATCAGGATTGTGATGAAAGAAAACAGTGCGCCTGATGCATGTGAGATTTATGCAAATGGTGAGACAGAAGATTACCCTGTGCATTTTGTGGAACCTGATTATTGCTTCTCACGTGGATTGGATGATTCACAACACTGGATTACAAGAGTTCAATGCAGTACTATAGATTATTCATCAGGACCAAGTGGTGGATATGAAAATGTTGATTCTGCAGGAGCAACCATAACAGAAGGTGAAACACATACGCTGTCCATTACATCAGGGCATTCAGCAATTAACAGGAGAATGTATTACCGTGCATGGATTGATTATAATAGCGATAAGAGTTTTACAAGTGACGAAATAGTTCTGGAAAGATATATATCACAGGTTCTCACAACTGCAACACAAAGTTTTACCGTTCCGCACAATGCAGGAGGAGACGTTACTATGCGCGTAGCATTAAAACAATATGGCTATCCTGAACCATGCGAAATATTTGATATTGGAGAAGTGGAAGATTATCACATTAAAATAGAGAATAATCCTCAGCGGATAGCAACACCAGGAAAACAGGATGACGTAATAACTGTTTATCCTTCTCCGGCAAATGAATATTTAACAGTCAGAATTAATTCTGCAAAACAACAAAATGCATTTTTGCAGCTGACAGATCTTTCCGGAAACATTATATATAAAGAATATATTACAATCGTGGAAGGAGTGCAGACACATCGTTTAAGTATGCTGAAATATGCTTCCGGAATCTATTTTGTTTGTTTAAAGATGGATGACAATTTATATACTGTGAAAAAGTTTGTGGTGATGAAGTAAAATCATTTTATACTATTTAATAAAGAAGCCTGCTGCGTTTGTAACAGGCTTCTTTTTATATATATGAATCAATAACTTCTGATCCTAATCCGTCATATATTTAACTCTGTTACAAAAGCTTAAAAAATTCAGCTGGCTTTATTTTGCTATTGCTTAATTACTTTTCCCGTCTTCAGTATTCCTTTGTTATTCCGCAATTCATAAAAATAAATTCCATTTGAAAATTGCTCTGTATTTATTTTTATTGAATTTTTAAATGTCTGTTGTAAAAGTGGACGGGAACAAATGTCGTAAAACGTTAGTGTTGTTTTCCTGTTGCCGGAAATGCTGAATGTAAGTTGATCAGTAAAAGGATTTGGATAAACAAAAATATTATCTGAATAAAACTCTTCCACTCCTGATGCAGTGCATAAACCGGGTACTTGTACAGGAGTAGATTTATCAATAATAGTTCCGTCGCCAAGTTCTCCAAATTGATTATATCCGCATGCCCATACTGTTCCATCAGTTTTTAAAAACAGTGTATGATTCCAACCTGGTGCAATTGCATTCACATTTGTGAGTGATGAAACAGCTACAGGATAATACTGATCATTA
>JBDTVD010000230.1:0-5769 GCA_040007375.1 Bacteroidota bacterium
AATTAATGCACGTGAAAAGCGATATGTCTCCGGGAGCAATGCATAAACAACCAATATCACAACAGCACCTGTTAAAATTCCTCTTATCAGTTTTGCAATACGAATAGGTTTATCATATCCACCACTTAAATAAGCAGAAGCAAGCCAGATGATAATATATAACGGAACTAATGAATTCATAAAGAAGGAAGGATAATGCACATCCTTAACTGTAACTTCCCAGTAATTTTTAAGGAAATACATTCCTGCATAAATTAATACAGCATCCGTGAGAGGTAGAAAAATCCGTTCAGCAAAACGTTGTAACATGGCCAGTCCGGCTCTTATATATATGGCAAACGTAATCAGTAAATTAAACAGCCGTGCATTTCCTTTTGCAAAATGCTTATCAGCAAATATGGCCATTGCACGATAAAACACAAATACATAATTGATGCTGCTTTTCTTTGTACTCTCTCCTTTATAATGAATGATCCTTGTCTCCGGAAAATAATAATTAAAATATCCTGCTTTGGTAATACGGTAACTCAGATCAATATCTTCACCATACATAAAATAATCTTCATCCAGTAAACCTGTTTTATCCAATGCAGCTTTTCGCAACAACATAAACGCTCCTGACAATACATCTACTTTGTGTATTTTATTTTTATCAAGGAAACCTAAATGATATCTACCAAATGTTTTTGATTTCGGAAATAAAGCTGCCAGTCCGAATATTTTATAAAATGCAACAGATGGAACAGGTAATCCTCGTTTTGATTCAGGAAGAAAATTTCCTTTGCCATCAATCATCAATACTCCTAATGCACCTGCATCAGGATGTAGATCCATAAATGCGCAGGTTTTACTAAACGTATCCTCTTCAACAACAGTATCAGGATTCAGCAGTAATATATATTCCCCTTTTGCTTCACGGATAGCCTGATTATTCGCTGCAGAAAATCCTTTGTTGTCTTTATTAGCAATCAGTTTAACTTCCGGAAATTTCCGCGCAACCATTTCCACTGAACCATCAGACGAATTATTATCTACAACAAAAACTTCTGCATCCATTCCTTTGCATGCATTCGCAACAGACAAAAGACATTGCTCCAGGAAATACTGAACGTTGTAGTTAACAATAACAATACTGATCTTCATAAGCGTATGTTATCGTGCAAGGTTATTTTCATAAGGTACACGATTCACAATAGAACGCCCGAGTGTTATTTCATCAGCGTACTCTAAATCATTTCCCACAGCAACACCACGTGCAAGTGTACTTACTGTTATCGGAAACGGTTTCAACTTCTTATATATATAAAAAACAGTAGTATCACCTTCCATTGTTGTACTCAATGCCATAATTGCTTCCCTGATTTTTCCTTCTTCTGCTTTTATTACCAGTGATTCAATATTCAATTGCGATGGACCCATTCCATCCATCGGACTGATTATACCTCCCAACACATGATAGATGCCTTTATACTGGCTGGTGTTTTCAATGGCAAGTACATCACGTATATCTTCCACCACACAAACCAGTTCATGATCTCGTCGTGTATCTGCACAGATAGAACATATTTCCTTATCGGAAATATTATGACATTCTTTACAATACGTAATATTTTTACGGAGCTTCATCAGTGTTTCTCCAAAACGGTTAACCTCTTCCGGAGTTTGTTTCAACAAATGAAGCACCATGCGCAGTGCACTTTTTCGTCCTATGCCGGGTAAGCGGGAAAACTCATTTACAGCTTCTTCAAGTAATGGTGTCGGATATGTTATCAAGTGGTCAATCTCCTATGAATTGCAAAAATACGTTTCTGAAGGAAACTGCCGATAGATTTCAGCAATCATCTCTTCACGGTATTTAATTATGTTTGCCGCACAAACAAAATCAATGTCGCCAGGACTCATACTTATAACTGTACTTGCCTATTCTGCCATGTTGTTTGCCGTTGTGTGGATAACGAGCAGGAATGCTGATAATGAATCCTACTTTATCGGTAACAAATCGAGCCGTTGGTATGTAGTTGCTTACGGAATGATTGGTGCTTCACTTTCGGGAGTCACATTTATGTCGGTGCCGGGAGCTGTATTCACCACACAATTTTCATATCTGCAGGTGGTGTTGGGATATCTTGCAGGATATGCAGTAATAGGAACGATACTGATGCCGGTTTATTATAAACTGAATCTCACTTCCATCTATTCCTACCTGGAGCAACGCTTTGGAAACACCTCTTATAAAACAGGATCACTCTTCTTTATTATATCAAGAGTTATAGGTGCTTCGTTCCGGATGTACATTGTAGTAAATGTGTTGCAGACATTTGTTTTAGACAGGATGGGAATTCCATTCTTTGTAACAGTTTCTGTTTTCATTTTATTGATTTTGCTTTATACTTATGAAGGAGGAGTAAAAACAATTGTGTGGACAGACACATTACAAACCACATTTATGCTGCTTGCTTTAGTATTCAGTGTTATTACCATCTGCAATCAAATGGGATTATCATTTACTGATCTCATATATAAAGTGAATGCATCTGATTTTTCGAAAGTGATTGTTGGTGATGTAAAATCTCCTAACTATTTCTGGAAAAATTTCCTGGGTGGTGCTGCCATTGCAATTGCTATGACGGGATTAGACCAGGAGATGATGCAAAAGAATCTGAGCTGCAAAAATATCGGAGAGGCGAAAAAGAATATGTTTACGTTTTCTTTGATATTGGTTTTTGTAAACTTATTATTCCTTGTGTTAGGTGCTGTTTTGTGTTTTTATGCAAGCCAAAAAGGAATTGCTATTGATCCTTCACATACTGACAATCTTTTTCCCGGAATTGCATTAAACAATCTTGGAACATTACCTGCATTAATATTCATCCTCGGATTAATTTCTGCTGCATATCCAAGTGCTGATGGTGCATTAACAGCATTGACAACTGCATTCTGTTTTGATTTTCTTGGCATTCAGAAAAATAAAACTATTGGAGAAGCTAAACGAAAAAAGATACGCTACATGGTGCACATTTCATTTGCAGTAGTATTATTATTGACGATTGTATTATTCCGTTATATAAATAATGATGCTGTTGTGCGAAATGTTTTTCGTGCTGCCAGTTATACATATGGTCCGTTGCTTGGATTATATACGTTTGGATTTTTTACGAAGTGGCAGGTGAAAGATAAATGGGTTTGGATTGTGTGTTTATTATCTCCCATAATCTGTTACATACTGAACGATTATATTCCGTTATGGTTTGATGGGTATAGAGTAGGATTTGAATTGCTCATCATAAATGGATTGATCACTTTTGGTGGATTAATGTGTATCAGAAGACCCACATTGCAGACGGATATTAATCTGCATTAAACAAATAAATTCCTCATGATTTTTTGTAATTGGCTAAATGGCTAATTATCCAATTGGCTAATTTCAATTTACTTTATTTCACCACAGCGATTGCCATTCCATCGTGTGATTTGTTTCCGACAGTTTGAAGAATATTTGCAACAACACGATTATTTTCTGCAAGCATTTTGTTGAAACGCTGTACACCAATTACTTTTTCATCCGTGCTTTTCTGCAATACATTTCCTTCTCTGATTACATTGTCGGAAATAATAATTGTTCCGCGACGGGATAATTCCAATGCTGCAAGAAAATATTCTACATAAGGTTTTTTATCAGCATCAATAAAAACGAAATCAAAAGGAGCTTCCATATTTTTTTTCATCTGATGTAAAATATCCAGTGCATTTCCAACTCTCAGATCAATGAGATGAGAAACGTTGCATGCTTTAAAATTGTTACGTGCAAATGCAGCATGATTTTCTTCCAGTTCGATTGTGATTACCTTTCCATCAGCAGGCAATGCTCTTGCAAGCCATACTGTGCTGTAACCTACAAACGTTCCAACTTCCAAAATACGTTTTGCATTACATGCCGAAGCCATCACCTGCAGCAATTTTCCCTGCACAGCAGAAACACTTTGTTGAGGAAGATTATTTTCATCAATCTGCTTAATGATATTTGCTAATGGTTCGTCTTCTTCTGCAAAGAGGTTTTGAATATATTCATCGCACTGCGAAAATATTTCCTGACTCATAGGTTTGGTTTTTTATTTAACAGGAGAAAAAATATTTTATTGTAAAGGACATTGAGAATCTATAGGGTGATATTTACATCCTTACACTTTTACAAATCACGGTAAAAATAAAATCAAACGGAAAAGAAAGTCAGGAAAAAGGCGAAACTTTTCTATATATAAAAGATATTCATCAGGTCGTTTCCTTTACAAACACACCACCAAGTTCACTTCTTATCACCAGCACTTCTCTTCCAACCTCAATGTAACCATTGTTTGCTCTTGCTTCGTAAACAACGCCATCAATTTCTATTTTACCAGAGGGACGAAGTACACTTACTGATCTTCCTGTTTTACCAAGAAGTTGATTCAGATTACTTTCTGCTGATATATATCCTTCACCGGATGACATACTTGTTTTAAGCACCATTTTACTTAATGCGGGAGAAGTTGCAAGAGCCTGTCCTGTAAAAATAAACAGCAACACACCACCAACCATTGCAACTAAAACAACAGCCAGCGACATGGCAATCTGCTGTGGATTCAATCCGGAAAAATCAAGTCCATCATTACCCAGCATGCTTACCGTTAATCCGAAAACAACGAGAATAATTCCTGAAATACCAGTGACACCAAATCCCGGTACAACAAAAATTTCCAATGCAATCAATATAAATCCTGCTAAAGCAATTAATACTTCCCAGTTTGCAGCAAGACCTTCCAGATACAACGGAGCAAAATATAAAATAGCAGCAGCAACAGCAGCAATTATTGGAAATCCAATTCCGGGTGCCTGTAATTCATAATAAATACCACCTAGCATAATCAGAATTAAAACTCCACTTACAGCCGGATTGATGAGAAATGAAATTAATATATCAATCCATGTAGGAGTATATTCCTTCATCGTATAATTTGTAATCTTCTCCAGCTTTAAAACTTCATTAATATTTTCTGCAATGCCGTTGCAATAATGATTTTTAACTGCTTCATCGCTTGTCATAGTAAGCACTTTTCCTGAATCATTCACACCAGGAATATACGTTCGTGGGTCCACCATTGCTTCTGCTATTAATGGATCTCTTCCTCTTGCCTGAGCTGTTGAACGCATAATACTGCGCATATAAGATTGATATTTATCAGGAACCACTGCACCATTCATATCAACAACCGTTGCAGCACCGATATTTGCACCTTTACGCATATAAATTCTGTTGCAGGAAATAGAAATCAATGCACCTGCAGAGGCAGCATTATTATTTATAAAAACCACAGAAGGAATAGAAAGATTGAGGAAAGTGGTGCGGATACTGTCGGCAGCATCAAGGAGACCACCATAAGTATTCATTTCAATCAGCAATAGATCAGCTTTCATTTTCTGCGCTTCCTCCACACCATGCTGTACCTGCCTGGCCATCCCTTTACTTATTTCATCCCTTATATTCAGTTTATATATTCTGGTTGTATGATTTTGTGCATACACGAAACCGTTACAGAACAACGTTATAAGACAAATCAGCGCAACATATTTGCGGTTCATGTGATGGATCATGTTAATTAAACTGTTGAATACTTAGGTGGATGATGACAAATGTTAAAGGGAAGGACTCTTACTATTGTGTAAAATTATGACTAAATCCATGATGTTCAGAATTAATATTTTAGTACTATTAATTCTTGCCAATTTATGTTT
>JBDTVD010000231.1:0-5764 GCA_040007375.1 Bacteroidota bacterium
TGCACTTATTACGCCTTCTCAATTTTCCCATCCAGTAAGGACTACAATAAATTGATAAAATCACTCACCCTTCAGGGCCGGGGTAAAAAGAACAATCATCTTATTTGAGTGAGATCGTGCTGGAATAAGTATCGTATTCAGGCAGGATGCCTGAGGTGTGTTTTTATTTTTACAAAATGATTTAAGCACGAGCAGGATGCTCGCGCTAGATTAGTTTTTATTTTTACAAAATGAATTAAGCACGAGCAGGATGCTCGCGCTAGAATCAAAGATTTAATTTATAATTTATAATTTCTAATTTATAATTCCTAATTATTCCTTCGGTTCCCACAATTGAATTTTATTTCCCTCAATATCCATTATGTGAACAAACTTTCCGTAATCCGAATCTTCTATATTGTCAACAACTGTAACACCTTCTTTCTTTAATTCTGCAACCAGTGCTTCCAGATCAGCAACTATATAGTTAATCATAAAGTCTTTTGCTGAAGGCTCAAAATATTTTGTTGTTTCAGTAAACGGATTCCATGTTGTAGAACCATTTTTTATGGAGTCGGCCGATTCTTTCCATTCGAAAGTTGCTCCATAATCTCCGGCGTTTAAACCAAGATGTGTATTATACCACTCTTTCATTTTTTTAGGGTCTTTGCATTTGAAAAAGATGCCGCCAATGCCTGTTACTTTTTTCATTTCTGTTGTTGTTATTTTGTGAGTGATAATATTGTTGAATGTGAAACCTAATAGAAACGAAGCTGCAATCAGTGTTATCGTTAATGAAATCCGTTTCATAGTATATAAATTTAGATTTTCTGAAATCCGTATTGTAAGGTGTAAGTGCTGTGTTAATGCTTTTAACAGACTGTCTATATATTACTGACTACTGTTTTCTTTTTTAAAATCAATCCGCAAACAAGCGAAATAACTAACCCGACAGGGAGTATTTCCATTATTGTCATACCAAAACGCAGCACAGGATTTTTATACCACTCCTGCATGTCTTCCATCTTTTTAATTTCAACAGCTATCTGTGCTTCCGTGGTTCCTGATTCTTTCATTTGCTTAATATACATCTCTGTATATTTCTGCATATACTGTTCACCTGACTGACGGTAATAAAACTCCCATCCCGTTGCATAAATGCATCCTGCAATAAGTGTAATATATAATCCCATCAGAAAACATTTTCCAAAGCTGATCAATCCGCCAAGCTCATTATCTCTGTAAGATTTTACTGCGAAGAAGATTAACGAAAGTGAAATGACCATGGTGGTGTAACCAATGAGCATTCCACCGCTCAGGTCTTCTTTATCTTTCATAATCCAGATACTCATAAGCATCATGGTTGTTACTATGATACCTGAAATGATACCATACGTCAGTACTGTTTTTCTCATGTTGTTTTTGTTTTTTTGATTTCCGGCAAATCAAGTGTAAGACTACTAAAAAGCATTCATACTTTAGGACGAATCATTCGCTTTTCTTAGCAATCATTCTAAAGTTGGATTTGATCAACCAATGATTTTCAACTCTTTGGCTTTTAGTATTGCTTGTGTTCTTCTTTTTGCATCCAGCTTTAAAAAAATTCCTGCTGCATGCGACTTCACAGTACTTACCGAAACAAATATCTTATCAGCTATTTCCTGGTTGGAAAATCCCGCTGCCATTAACTGTAAAACTTCCAGTTCGCGCTGACTCAATCCGGTTGATTTAACAGCTTCCTCATTTATAATAAATGGTGTAGAAAGAGTTTCCACAACAACTGTTTTTATTTTCGGGCTGATCAGTTTACTTCCTGCCCAAACACCTGTAATAGTAAACAGTGCTGCAATCACTCCAATATATACTTCTATGGAAAGATCCATAAGCATATATTTATATTGAAGTACTTTAAGCAACATAATAAGTGCTGCCAAAGAAAGACCGTAAATGAGAATTGTTTTTTTCACGAGCGGCTAAAATAAGGAACAGGCATTATGTTTCGCTCACCTCTTTTTAAACTAATTTCGAAAGCTATGATGAAAAAATTTCTTCCATTTATATTACTGCTGGCTGCATGCAGTACAACTCCAAAAGTAGAAACAGCTCAATTCTGTGTGAATGGTTATCTGGATGCACTTAGAAAGGATGACTTTGAAGCTGCTGATAAATTTTACTCTGATTCTTACGGACTTTCTGATGAGAAGGAAGGCCGTGTGGAAAAAATGAAAAAGCTGCAGGGTGTACTTGGTTCTGTACTTACTTACCAGTTAAAAGACAGTCTTATTCAGGCCGATCCTGGTGAGCCGGGTAAAGTTATTCTTACCTATGAAGTGAAGCATAGAAGGGTAACAACTATGGAAAAGTATGTAGTTATGAACGACGAAGGCAATTACCGCATCGTTGGACAGTCTGTTGAAAATAAGTGATGTTTAATATGGATTCCGTTTATCACCATCCACAGGAAGGGGCACTTCAACAGTCCTTATAATATTATTTCCTTCATGACTTCCTGAGTATATTCTAATTGTTTCCGTTTCTCTTCCTGAGGAACTGAAACTTGTTGGGGGAGGAAGTGTAGTGTCAGCAATAACCACAGTTTCCGGTGCAACATTAATAGTTGTTTCCGTTTTTACTGAATCCGGTGCCTGTGCATTTGCAGCAAGGTTTGCAGTGATGAAAACCGTACTTAACAAGGCAATTTTGAGAGATGAGTTCATGATTTTTGTTTTTGGCTTTACCAGTAGATAACGCTGTATTTTTTCATTTGTTTTGGAAGGACGGTCTGCATCCAGCCCGATTACAGTTTGAGTTATTAAAATAACAGGCCAATCAGTGGGGAAATGATAGTATCATCCTCTATCATTCATTACCTTTGCCGCCGCTATGTTTGAAAATCTATCCGATAAGCTCGACCGGGCATTTAAGCTGTTAAAAGGTCAGGGGAAAATCTCCGAAATCAATATTGCAGAAACTCTGAAGGAAGTCAGAAAGGCTCTTTTAGATGCTGATGTGAATTACAAAGTTGCCAAGCAATTTACTGATACTGTAAAGGAAAAAGCACTTGGCAGTGATGTATTGATCTCTGTTTCTCCCGGCCAGTTAATGATTAAACTGGTTCATGAGGAGCTGACAAAATTAATGGGTGGCGAAACCACTGAACTGCAGTTGACAGGTAACCCAACCATTATTTTAATGAGTGGTTTGCAGGGTTCCGGTAAAACAACATTATCAGGTAAGCTGGCCAATCATCTTAAAAATAAAAAAGGTAAAAATGTATTGCTGGTTGCAGCCGATGTGTATCGTCCTGCCGCAATTGACCAGCTCCATGTTTTAGGAGAACAGATTGGTGTAACTGTTTATTCAGAAAGAGAAAATAAAAATCCTGTTGCCATTGCTCAGAATGCCATTAAAGAAGCAAAGCTGAACGGACAGAATGTGGTGATCATTGATACAGCTGGTCGACTGGCAATTGATGAGGAGATGATGGATGAAATTGCACGCATCCGCAAAGCAGTAGAGCCACAGGAAATTCTTTTCGTGGTAGATGCCATGACAGGTCAGGATGCTGTAAACACTGCAAAAGCATTTAATGATAAACTGAATTTTGATGGAGTAGTGCTTACCAAACTTGATGGTGACACAAGAGGTGGTGCAGCACTGTCTATCCGTTCGGTGGTAAATAAACCGATCAAGTTTGTTGGTACCGGAGAGAAGCTGGATGCACTGGATGTATTCCATCCTTCACGTATGGCAGATCGTATTCTGGGCATGGGTGATATTGTTTCTCTTGTTGAAAAAGCACAGGAACAATTTGATGAGAAGGCGGCTGCGGAGTTGCAGAAAAAAATTGCAAAAAATAAATTCGACTTCAACGATTTTCTTTCCCAGTTACAGCAGATTAAAAAGATGGGTAACCTGAAAGATCTGATGGGAATGATTCCGGGAATGGGGAAGATGATGAAGGATGTGGATATTGATGATAATGCTTTTAAAGGTATTGAAGCCATTATACAATCTATGACATTGAAAGAACGTCAGAGTCCGGAAATTATAAATGGCAGTCGCAGAAAACGTATTGCCGATGGAAGCGGAACAAGCATACAGGAAGTAAACAGACTGATGAAACAGTTTGAAGATATGCGTAAGATGATGAAAATGTTTACCACAGGCGGAGCGCAGAAGATGATGCGAAATATGCCACAAGCTCGCCGGTAAAAGGAATTATAAATTATAAATTATAAATTAGAAATTAAAAGGCTATAATAACAACTTTCATCATATATATACAAACAATTTATAATTTATAATTTTAAATTTGGAATTTATTGTTTTATAAAAGGAATTATAAATTCACAATTAAAAAGCAATAGTCAAAACTTCCAGCATATATATACAAACAATTTATAATTTATAATTTATAATTTAGAATTTATTATTTCAAATGGTAATTGACGGTAAGAAGACAGCAGATGCTATAAAGGCTGAACTTAAAAAGGAAGTAGACGTAATGCTTGCTTCCGGTAAACGTGCACCACATCTTGCAGTTATTCTGGTAGGTAATGATGGTGCTTCTGAAACTTATGTAAAAAATAAAATCAGGAGTTGTGCTGAAGTTGGATATCGTTCATCACTTATTCAATATCCTTCATCAGTAACTGAGCAGGAGCTGATAGAAAAAATACATGAGTTGAACAATGATGAACAGCTTGATGGATTTATTGTGCAGTCGCCATTACCAAAACATATTTCTGTAACACATGTTATAGAAGCCATTGCACCTAATAAAGATGTTGATGGTTTTCATCCGATAAACATAGGACGCATGATGATGCAGTTACCCTGTTTCATTCCTGCCACACCAAAAGGAATATTAAAATTGATTGAACGGTATGATATCGACACAACAGGAAAGCATGCTGTTGTATTAGGCAGAAGTAATATTGTTGGATCACCCATGTCCATTCTTTTATCAAGAAATAATTATCCGGGAAACTGCACAGTAACACTTGCACACAGTTATACTAAAAACACAAAGGAACTTTTATTGCAGGCTGATATTATTATTGCAGCAATTGGTAAACCTGAATTTATTACTGGTGATATGGTGAAAGAAGGTGCAGTAGTAATTGATGTAGGAATTACAAGATTACTTTCTGCAGAAACAAAATCCGGTTATCGTTTAGCAGGTGATGTAAAGTATAGCGAAGTAGCACCGAAGTGCAGTTTTATAACTCCTGTTCCCGGAGGTGTTGGTCCGATGACTATTGTTGCTTTAATGCACAACACTTTATTAGCCGCACAGAAAACTCTATATAAAGATGCGGGATTCCAGACAGCCTGATCAGATGGAACGAATAGTTGTACAATATCCTGTGATGGAACATTTTTATACCATTCAGGGAGAAGGTATCAATACCGGTAAAGCAGCGTATTTTATTCGTCTTGCAGGTTGTGATGTTGGTTGTGTGTGGTGTGATGTAAAAGATTCGTGGAGTAAGGAAGGTTATCCTTTGATGAAGGTGGAAGATATGATGGAAGTGATACAGCAACATCATGCAAACATGGCCGTTATTACCGGCGGAGAACCACTGATGCATAACCTGGATGAATTATGTGAGCAACTTACAACAGCAGGAATTACCTCCTGTATTGAAACATCAGGAGCTTATCCATTATCAGGAAGATGGGACTGGATCTGTGTATCACCAAAGAAGTTTAAAGCACCATTGAAAGAAGTACTTCAGGAAGCTGATGAACTGAAAGTAATTATATATAATAAAAGTGA
>JBDTVD010000232.1:0-5762 GCA_040007375.1 Bacteroidota bacterium
ATATTAGCCTTGATGCTTTTCTATCATCCCATAAAATTACTGCCATTGATGTATTAATTAATAATGCAGGTGCATTGGTGAATAAACCTTTTGAGCAGATTACGATGGATGATCTTCAACAATGTTATTTGGTAAATGTATTTGCCCCTTATCTGCTCATACAACATCTTCTTCCACTGTTAAAAGCAGCATCACTGGCACATGTGGTAAACATCAGCAGCATGGGTGGTTTCCAGGGTGTGCAGAAATTTCCGGGATTATCAGCTTACAGCAGTAGTAAAGCTGCATTGGTAAATGTTACGGAATGTCTTGCAGAGGAATTAAAAACTACTAATGTGCGGATTAATTGTCTGTGTCTTGGTGCCGTTACAACTGAGATGCTTACCGAAGCTTTTCCGGGTTACCAGGCTCCTGTTACTGCTGCTGCAATGGGCGATTTTATTGCAAAGTTTGCACTACAAAATCAGGAGTTTATGCATGGTAAAATTATTCCTGTTGCGTTGTCGACACCATAGTGACAGCAACAGTTTGAGCAACAGCAGGAGTAAAAAGTACTTGTTGCTCTGGCTGTTGCTCAAAACTTCATTCTATCCTGTTAATTCTTTATTTTTATTTCCGGTTCAAAGTCGTTTGTTTGTATGAATTACCAACTTAACTTTGCCACCTTCAAAATTACCCCAACAACTATTTTATATCCACAATTTTAAATGACTCAGGTAACAACTATACCCACTAAGAAAAATGCCCCGCGTGTATTGATGCTCGGTTGGGAGTTCCCGCCAGTAATTAATGGCGGATTGGGTGTTGCCTGTCACGACCTTTGTATTGCCCTGGCCAAACATGCCAATGTAACTATGATCATCCCTAAGTCGAATCCTGACTTTGTGGTAAAGAATCTGGAGCTTATCGGTTTGAATACCATTGATGCAAAAACATTGCGGAACATTGGTCATGCGGATAGTTACAAGAAGATTAAACAGGTTCACTTTATCATGAGTGATCTGAATCCATATTACAATTCCCCGAATGAAAATCAAGCTAACGTAAACAGCCAGTATATAAAGAAAGTACAGGTTGGTAATGATACGTTTGATATTTTCAGCATTGATGATCTTTATGGTGGTAATGTGATTGAGAAGGTTACAGTATTTGGTAAGCTCGCTGCCAAGCTGGCCTGCAGTATGGATTTTGATATTATACATGCACATGACTGGATGACGATGATTGCCGGAATGGAAATTAAAGCTCAGACAGGTAAACCATTGGTAGTACATATCCATTCACTGGAAGTAGATCGTGGCGGACCGAACAGCAAAGGTTGGGTGTACCAGATGGAGAAGAAAGGAATGGAGTCAGCAGATGTATTGATGCCTGTTAGTGATTTCACCGGAAATATTATCAGAGAATATTATCACATTGATCCTGCTAAAATATATACAGTGCATAATGGTATTCGTCCTGTTACTGCATTTAAATCAGAAAAACTGTTTAAAGAAAAGATGGTTCTTTTTGTGGGTAGATTAACCCGTCAGAAAGGTCCTGAATATTTCCTTGATATTGCAGAACGTGTAATTAAAGTGCATCCTGAAGTTCGTTTCGTAATGGCTGGTACCGGTGAGTATTTTAATCAGTTGCTGGAGAAAGCTGCATTGAAAGGGATTGCACATCGTTTCCATTTAACAGGATTTTTAAATCTTGATAAAGTACGTACGTTATTATCTATGGCTGATGTGTATGTGATGCCATCGGTTTCAGAACCCTTCGGACTGTCAGCTGTTGAAGCAGTGCAGTTTGGAATTCCATCTGTAATCAGTAAACAATCAGGTGTTGCTGAAGTATTAACAGGTGCTTTGAAATTCGATTTCTGGGATATTAATCGTGCATCAAATTATATATTAAGTCTGCTTACAGATGATGTGCTTACAGAAAATGTAAGGAAAGATGCATTTAAAGATCTGGAAAGCATCAGCTGGGATATTGCTGCTGATACTGTATTGAAAGGATACCAGAAATATAATTTAGTAAAGGAACAGGTAGTAGCTAGTATCTAGTATCTAGTAGCTGGTAGCTGGTAAAAAATAATTTCATAGTTAAAGCACACTTCATTACCTCATTACCTCATCACTTAATCACTTACATAGTCACATAATCACTTAATCACTCAAAAATGCCAAGCGTTTGTTTCTACTTCCAGGTACATCAGCCTTTCCGTTTAAAGCGATATTCATTTTTTGATATCGGGAAAGATCATTTCTATGAAGATGATGAAAAGAACCGCTGGATACTGGATAAAGTTTCTGAGAAATGTTATCTCAAAACAAACCGTAAAATACTGGATCTCATCAACAGGCATAAAGGTAAATTCCGTGTTTCGTATTCTTTAAGTGGAGTAGCTATTGAGCAGTTTGAAAATCATCGTCCTGATGTATTACAATCTTTCATCGACCTTGCTAAAACAGGTTGTGTAGAGTTTTTAGGAGAAACGTATTATCACTCGTTGAGTTATATATATTCAAAAAATGAATTCAAACGCCAGGTAGAAATGCATAAGGCCAAGATCAAAGAATATTTTGATCAGACTCCGAAAGTATTCCGTAACACCGAGCTTATATATAATAACGACCTTGCATCTTACATTGAGAAGATGGGTTATAAAGGTATTTTATGCGAAGGTAAAGATGATATTATGGGTGATCGCACACCGAACTTTTTATATCAGCCGGCAGGAACACTGAAGATAAAAGCAATGCTTAAGAATTATCGTTTAAGTGATGATGTAGCTTTCCGCTTCAGCGATCGTAACTGGACTGAATGGCCATTACAGGCAGATACCTTTGCCGGTTGGGTGCATAAAGTTGCCGGTAATGGAGAAGTTGTAAATCTGTTTATGGATTATGAAACTTTCGGTGAGCATCAGTGGGAAGAAACAGGAATATTTGATTTTCTCGATCATCTTCCTGCAGAAATATTAAAACATGCTGACTTCGATTTTAAAACTGTTGGTGAAGCTGTTGATACGTATCGTGTACGTGATATATATGATGTGCCGGAGTTTATCAGTTGGGCAGATGCAGAGCGTGATCTTTCTGCATGGCTGAGTAATGCTATGGAACAGGAAGCCGCAAAACGTATTTATTCGCTGGAAGAGAAAGTATTAAAAACAGGAAATAAGGATTTACTGGATGTGTGGGGAAAGATGCAGACCAGTGATCATTTTTATTACATGTGTACCAAGTTCTGGAGTGATGGTGATGTACACAAATATTTCAGTCCTTATGATTCACCTTACGATGCTTATATATATTACATGAATGTGCTTGCTGATTTTGAAACATCAGTTGAAGATGCTGTAAATGGAAAACCAGTTCCTGAAGGTGCTGCTTCCAGGAAAGCTGCCGTTCGTAAAAAAGAAAGTGCCTGAATCTTCGTATCCTAAAAATATTCATAATTCTGCACAAGTAAAATCGCAGAAAAGAAATTATCATGGCTTCCGGGCATATTAATCATTCAAAAGTTACAGCAGCAGGACTGTTGGTAACACTGGGAATTATATTTGGTGATATTGGTACATCACCTTTGTATGTAATGAGTGCCATCATTGGTACACGCACCATTAGTGAACTACTGATTCTGGGTGGTATCTCCTGTATTTTCTGGACACTTACCATACAAACAACCTTTAAATATATAATACTTACACTTCGTGCAGATAATAAGGGAGAAGGAGGAATTTTTTCTCTCTATGCTTTAGTACGTAAGATGCATGTAAGGTGGTTAGTGTTTCCTGCAATGGCAGGTGGAGCAGCATTACTTGCTGATGGAATTATAACACCACCCATTTCTGTTGCATCGGCTATTGAAGGAATGAATGTAATTAATCCGAACATTCAAACTATTCCCATTGTTATCGGAATAATATTCGCGCTGTTTTTTATTCAACAGTTCGGAACAAAATTCGTCGGAAGGTTTTTTGGTCCTGTAATGATGGTATGGTTCAGTATGCTTTTAATATTAGGTGTGAAGGAAATTGTTCTTTCACCAATTGTATTTAAGGCGATAAATCCGGTTTATGCTTTTCGGCTGTTACATGAATATCCGGGAGGATTCTGGTTGCTGGGTGCTGTATTTTTATGCACTACAGGAGCAGAAGCTTTATATAGTGACCTGGGACATTGCGGAAGAAAAAATATCAGAGTGAGCTGGATCTTTGTTAAGATAGCATTGCTTGCCAATTATTTCGGACAGGGTGCATGGTTACTGCAACACGTAGGAAATACTTTGGGTACTATGAAACCCTTTTATGCATTAATGCCACCCTGGTTTCTGTTCACCGGAATTATCATTGCAACATCTGCAGCTATTGTTGCCAGCCAGGCTTTAATCAGCGGAACTTTTACATTGATCAATGAAGGTATGCGCCTGGAATTATTACCCAAAGGTCGTATTGAATATCCAACCAATTTAAGAGGACAATTATATATACCTTCCATCAACTGGCTATTGTGTACGGGTTGCATAGGAATAGTTCTTTACTTCCGTGAATCTGCTAATATGGAAGCCGCATATGGCCTAGCCATTGTTTTAACAATGATTATGACCACCACATTACTCACCTATTATCTTTTTTTAGTTCATTATCCACGCTGGGTAATTTACCTCATATATATAACTTTTATTTCCATAGAAACATCTTTCCTTATAGCTAATCTCGCTAAATTCTCACATGGTGGTTATGTTACCATTGGTATTGCATGCAGCATCTTTTTTGTTATGTGGGTGTGGTTTGAAGCAAGAAAAATCAGGACTGCACTTGTGGATTTTGTTAAGCTGCGAAATTACTATGATATAATTGGTGATGTAAGCAGGGATGAAGCAATTCCTAAATATTCAACACACCTGGTATATCTTACTTCGGCAATGAAGGATGATGAAGTGGAAAATAAAATAATTTATTCCATTTTAAATAAACAACCAAAGCGTGCTGATATATATTGGTTAGTGCATGTGGATGTGCTGGATGAACCATATACAATGGAATATAAAGTGCGCGAACTGGTAAATGATAAAATCATACATATCCGTTTCCGCATTGGTTTCCGTATTGAAGCGAAAGTAAATATCATGTTCCGCCAGGTAGTGCAGGAATTAGTTGCTGCTAAAGAAGTAGATCTTACCAGCCGTTATGCATCACTCAATAAACAACACATGATTGGTGATTTCCGTTTTATTGTGATGGAGAAATTTCTGTCGTATGAAAACACATTGTCACTGTATACTAAGTTTATACTCAACCTGTATTTCTTTATAAAGAAGATCAGTCTTTCAGAAGAGAAAGCTTTTGGACTGGATACAAGTTCTGTAACAGTAGAAAAAGTTCCGTTGATTGTTACACCTCCGGGAGGCTATCGGTTTACGAGAGTGTTTTGAGGTTAGTGACGAGGTGACTAATTGACTAAGTGCAATTGACACTGACACATACTGGTGCGTGCTTGTAGCGCGTGACTGGTTTTTTAATAGAAAACAATACATGAATAGTTATGTAAAATTATTCCAGTTGTGCTTGCAGCACCTGGAATAATTATTCTGCATTTGTCTGAATCCCCATACTGGCGCGTGCTTGTAGCGCGTGACTGATTTTTTAATAGAAAACAATACATGAATAGTTATGTAAAATTATTCCAGTTGTGCTTGCAGCACCTGGAATAATTATTCTGCATTTGTCTGAATCCCCATACTGGCGCGTGCTTGTAGCGCGTGACTGA
>JBDTVD010000233.1:0-5750 GCA_040007375.1 Bacteroidota bacterium
ATCACCGGCATCATTGGTATTTTAATTTTTCCCTGGAAATTAATTGCAGATCCGAGTGGATATATATTCACCTGGCTCATCGCTTATTCAAGTTTACTCGGGCCGGTTGGTGGAATTATGATTGCTGATTATTATTTTATCAGAAAACAAAAACTGGTTGTGGGTGATTTATATAATGAATCAGGATTGTATACGTTCAACAGAGGATTTAACAGAAGTGCAGTAATTGCATTGCTTTGTGGTATACTTCCTAATGTCCCTGGCTTTCTTACAACTGTGCATGTATTAGATGCTGATACTGTTCCTCATTGGATCAATCAATTGTATAATTATGCATGGTTTGTTGGATTTGCAGTTTCATTTATTCTCTACTTATTACTGATGAAAAATAAAGAAAATTAATTATTATTATTATTCTGTGTTTTAAAAGAATCGAAATTGTTGCACTTAATCACCTAATCACTTAATCACAAAAAACCATGTCACTCTTAATTAAAAACGGTCGCATCATTACAGCATCTGAAGATTATGTTGCCGATATATATATAGAAGATGATAAGATTAAAACAATCGGAGCGTCACTGAAAGTTTCTGCAGATGAAACTATTGATGCTTCAGGAAAAATTATTTTCCCGGGAGGAATTGATCCTCACGTTCATCTCGATATGCCTTTTATGGGAACGTTCTCCAGTGATAATTATGAAACAGGAACGCTCGCTGCATTGCATGGTGGTACAACAATGGTTATTGATTTTGTTTTGCAGACACAGGGAAAATCACTTCGTCACGCATTGGAACAATGGCAATCGCGTTCCAATAATAATTGTTACAGTGATTATTCTTTTCACATGGCTGTTACTGATTTCAACGAGGATACTAAAAAGGAAATCCGTGAATTGATTGAAAAAGATGGTATTGTTTCTTTCAAAACATTTATGGCATATAAAGGTGCATTAATGATTGATGACAGACAAATGGTAGGCTTGATGAATGAGGTGAGAGATTGTGGTGGTATTGTAACTGTGCATGCAACAAATGGTGATATGATTGATTTTCTCATTGCTAAACATCGTGCAGAAGGAAAGGTAACTCCATTATATCATTACTTATCACAACCGGAAATAACAGAAGCAGAAGCAACAGGACGCTTTGCAGATATGTCGAATTATACAGGTGTTCCAGCTTATGTGGTACACATGACCTGCGAAGGTGCGTTGAATCATGTGCGTGATGCTGCGAGAAGAAATCAGAAAGTATATGCAGAAACATGTATTCAGTATTTGCTTTTGGATGCATCATTATATGAAAGGAATTTTGAAGGTGCAAAATGGGTGATGAGTCCTCCGTTGCGTGAGAAAAAAGATCAGACTGCATTATGGGCCGGCATCAATCAGGGAACAGTGCAGGTGGTTGCAACAGATCATTGTCCTTTTAAATGGGAGCAGAAACTGATGGGTGAAAATGATTTTTCAAAAATTCCCAATGGTCATCCTGCTATCGAACATCGTATGGAATTATTATTCAGTGAAGGTGTGGGAAAAGGAAAAATAAGTTTGAATAAATATGCGGAAGTAACATCTACCAATGCAGCAAAGATATTTGGTATGCATCCACGCAAAGGAACAATCGGTGTGGGATGCGATGCTGATTTGGTTATCTTCGATCCCAATGTAACGCATAACATCTCTGCAAAAACGCATCACATGAATGTGGATTACTCCGCTTATGAAGGATGGGAATTGAAAGGGAAATGTTCTACTGTAATACTTCGCGGAAGTGTTGCAATAGACAATGGAAAAGTAAGAATTAATAAAGGATATGGCAGCTTCATAAAAAGAAGTAAAGTAAATGGAATAATTTAAATATTTTATAATATATATAAATTCAACATAACATGAAGCACTTATTTTTATTTATTATTTTTAGTATCGGCATTTTTTATAATAGTAATTTGTATGCACAGTATGGAGTTGTTGATAGCACATTTGGTGTAAATGGAATTGTACAGACTCAGATTTTTACTTCAGGAGCTGCTGTTTGTCGAAATCTGATTCCGCTTCCTGATGGAAAAATAGTAGCAACAGGCTCTGCATTTACTGGTGCAAATACCGGATTTGCATTGGTGCGGTATAATAATGACGGCACCATTGATAATACGTTCGGAACACAGGGTATTACAACAACAATTATTAATAATTCAATAACAGGTGTAAGTTACTGTTCCGTGCGTCAACCTGATGGAAAAATAATTTTAGGAGGGGATTATTATTCCGGCAGTGGTTATAGTTTCGCTGTTGCAAGATATGATACCAATGGCATTCTTGATCCTTCATTTGGCATTGGTGGCATTAGTACGTATGCTGTAGGAACTCCGGGCAGTATTGATAATTTTGGAAACGCCATTGCATTACAGAGTAATGGAAAAATAATTCTTGCAGGCACTTCCATTGGTGTCTCAACAGATTTTACAGTGTTGCGTTTTAATACTGACGGTAGTCTTGACAATACGTTCGGTACACAGGGTGTTACCGTTACTCCGATTGGGTCAGGTTCTGATAATTGTTATTCAATGACTGTACAGAATGATGATAAAATAATTCTTGCTGGTGATATTAATGTTGGTACCGCATATGTATTTACAGTGGCTCGTTACGATGCAAACGGAATATTGGATCCTTCTTTTGGAGTGGCCGGAATAAGATCACATTTCCTTGGCTCTAATGATGATGACTACGGATACTCAGTTAAGATGCAGCAGCCCGGAAATAAAATTCTGGTAGGAGGAGCAACTAATTTTAATGGCTCTTATGATTTTGTTATTTTACGATTTGACAGTACTGGAACATTTGATACAAGTTTCGGAAATGGTGGAATAGCACTAACGAATTTCGGCTCCGCAGGAAATATTGATTATGGCAGAACAATGTCACTTCAGCCTGATGGTAAAATTCTTCTGGCCGGAAGAACATTTGTTATCGGTAGTGCATTTGGTATTGTACGTTATGACAGTAACGGAAATATTGATAATTCTTTTGGCAACCAGGGAACAGCATATATACAGATTGCATCAGCGCAACACAATTGTTATAGCGTTATAACTGATATAAATAATAAAATTCTGATTGCCGGTCAGGCACCAACATTACCTGATCATTTTATATTGGTTAGATATACCTCCGGACTGACAACATCGATATCAGAGCAGAATGTGAATTCAGAAAACAATTTTGTTGTTTATCCAAACCCTTCATCCGGAGAAATTACTATCAGGCTGAATGAGGAGGGCATTAAAAATGAAAGTGTGGAAATGAAAATAATTGATGTTACCGGAAAGGAATTGTATTCAAAGAAAATTGAGACAATGGAAGAACGAATTCACTTGTCTTCTATTTCACCGGGAATATATATATTACAATTATTGAACGGGAAAGGGATTAGTTCACAGAAGTTAATTATAAACTAAATTTTTAATCTATCAATATAACTGATTATGCCACGAAAAATAAAATCAGGATTAATTCAGATGTCGCTTCCTAAAACAGAAGGCGAAGGAACTATTCAGGAAATTGTAAATGCCATGGTGCAGAAACATATTCCGTTAATTGAAGATGCCGGAAAAAAAGGCGTTCAGATATTATGTCTGCAGGAAATATTTAATACACCGTATTTCTGTCCTGGCCAGGATAAGATGTGGTATGAAAGTGCTGAAACAGTTCCCGGCCCAACAACGGAATTGATGGCTACTTATGCAAAGAAGTACAGCATGGTAATCATTGTTCCTATCTATGAAAAAGAACAGGCAGGTGTTTTATATAATACTGCAGCAGTAATTGATGCTGACGGTACTTATCTTGGAAAATACAGGAAGAATCATATTCCGCACACTTCCGGTTTCTGGGAAAAGTTTTTCTTTAAACCCGGTAATTTAGGTTATCCTGTTTTTCAAACACGTTATGCAAAAGTTGGTGTATATATATGTTATGATAGACATTTTCCTGAAGGTGCCAGGATCCTTGGATTGAATGGTGCCGAGATTGTATATAATCCTTCTGCAACTGTTGCAGGCTTATCACAATATTTATGGAAGCTGGAACAACCGGCACATGCAGCAGCCAATGGATATTTTATGGGATGCATAAACAGAGTAGGTGTGGAGAAACCGTGGAATGTTGGAAAGTTCTATGGCTCGTCTTATTTTGTTGATCCGCGCGGACAAATATTTGCTCTTGCTTCGGAGGATAATGATGAATTACTGGTTGCTGAATTTGATCTTGATATGATTGATGAAGTTCGTTCAACATGGCAGTTTTATCGTGATCGCCGCCCGGAAACTTATGGAAAAATGACAGAGCTATAGCTGTTATTTTTTTATTTTCAAATCTTCCTTCGGTATCCGGAGTTTTATAACGAAGGATACAAAATTTATAATTTATAATTTAGAATTTATAATTTCAAAAATGGCTGAATTTAAATCTCCTGCTGATAAAAATGAATTTGATAAAAATTTTACACAGATCAAACCATTGATGAATAAAACAGAAGCCTACTATGAAAGTTCCCGCTGTTTATTCTGTTATGATGCACCATGTGTAAATGCTTGTCCTACCGGAATCGACATTCCTCTTTTTATCCGGCAGATAAATTCTGATAACAGTAATGGTGCTGCAAAAACAATTTATGCTTCTAATTATTTCGGTAATGCATGTGGAAAGGTTTGTCCTACTGAAGTGCTTTGTGAAGGAGCATGTGTATATAATCATCAGGATGTAAAGCCAATTGAAATCGGTCGCCTTCAAAGTTTCGCGACTACAAAAGCAATTGAACAAAAGAAAGTCTTTTTCAAACCAGGATTACCAAATGGAAAAAAAGTTGCAATAATTGGTGCTGGTCCTGCAGGTATTTCCTGTGCATGTGAATTAAGAGTGCAGGGATTTGAAGTGGATATATATGAAGCAAAGAGGCAGCCTTCCGGATTAACAGTACATGGAGTAGCTCCTTATAAAATTGAAAATGAAACCGTGCTTCGTGAAATGGAATATCTGCAACAGCAACTTGGATTTAAAATATTATATAATAAGCCAATCAGTAATCCTGGTGATGTGTTGGAACTGGAGAACAGATATGATGCGGTTTTTATTGGAGTTGGATTATCATCAACAGGTAAACTTGGAATTAAAGGGGAAGAACTGGATAATTGTTTTGGTGCTGTTGAGTTTGTTGAATTGCTGAGACAGAATCAATATAAAGTGAAAGTTCCTGCAAAAGTTATTGTACTGGGTGGTGGTAATACTGCTATGGATGCTGCTTCTGAATGTGCACGCATGGGAGCTGAAGAAGTAATTCTGGCATATCGTAGAAGCAAGGAAGAAATGGGTGCTTATGATTTTGAATATGATCTTGCAAAAGGAGTTGGTGTGGAAGGTATGTTCAATGTTGCACCTGTTGAAATTACCGGCAGCGGGAAAGTTGAAGGAGTTAAATTTACTGTTACAAAAATCATTAGCGGAAAATTAGAAAATACGGGAAATGAATTCATTGAAGAATGTGATATGGTGATCAAGGCTACAGGTCAGTCAAAACAAGTTAAGTTATTGAAAAATATTCCGGGACTTTCAACAGATGAAAAAGGAAAAGTAATCGCTGATAAAGAAACTTTTCAGACAGGTAATCCAAAATATTTTGCAGCGGGAGATTGTTTCAATGGCGGTGTTGAAGTAGTAAATGCCGTGGATGAAGCACAGAAGGCTGCT
>JBDTVD010000234.1:0-5742 GCA_040007375.1 Bacteroidota bacterium
TCAATTGTGATACTGGAATTACTCATTATGTTCAGGTGAATGACAACTCCGGTTGTTTCTCAAGATCCAATGTGGTGAATGGTGTGTATAGTTATGAAGGAAATGTTATTCCTGCTCCGGAATTGCGTTGCTTAAGTGTAACACAACCTACGGGTGGAATTGAAGTTACATGGATTCCAGGCAACAATATCACTGACTACACAAATTTCAATAGCTATGAAGTGTATCGTGACAATGCTCTCGTTGGTACGTTAAATAATATTACCGATACAACTTTCTATGATGCAACTGTTAATGGAAATACTGCTGAACATAAATACTATTTATTAACCCGTGCTGGCTGTACAGGTACCGTTCCCAGCAGAGCTAATTCTGATACTCTTAGCAGCATTCGTTTAACAGTGAATGATTCAGCAGGTACAGTAGCATTATTGTCATGGAAAGTAATGCATGATCCGGCAATTACCGGAGCTACAAATCTGTTTAATATCTGGAAAGAATATCCTGCAGGACAGTGGAACCAGATTGCAACGAATGTAGACGCTACTTCCTTTAGAGAAGAAATTACTATCTGTGGAGATAATATAAATTATCGTGTTGAGCAGTTCGATCCTATTGGACAATGTACTTCTGTTTCTTCAGTTGACGGCGATTTCTTCCGCGACATTAAAGTTCCAATAAATCCATTGATAGAATCAGTGAGTGTGAATCCATCCGATGATTCTACTGTAACTTTGAAATGGCTTCCAAGTGTTAGTGGTGATGTTGTTACGTACATTGTTTATCACTGGAATTCTGTTGCATGGGATTCTGTTGGTTCTGTTCCAAGTACTCAATTGTCTCTTCAATTTAGTAATCCATTAGTGGATGTCGGGCCTCAGAAATATAGCGTTATTGCGGAAGATAGCTGTGGTAATAAGAGTACAGTTAACAATGATGGTTTTCCTCATCAAACAATATTCACTCAGGCAGAAATGGATATATGCCGTGGAGCAATTGATGTTCGCTGGTCAGCTTATGTCAACATGCCACCCAATCCAACCGGTATCAATTATAATATATATGTTTCCAAAGATGGTGGTCCTGTTAACAGTATAGGTTCAGTAAATTACAATGTGCATTTGTTCAGTGATACTAATCTTGTAGCAGGATCTATATATAGATATTATGTAACTGCACTAAGTACTGTTGCCGGAAGAGAAGCATCTTCTAATTCAGCACAGGATACTGCTGAACTACTCACCTTACCTAAATTCAGTTACCTGAACAATGCATCAGTAATTGATGATAGAAGAGTAATGATTGAAGGATTAATTGATACAGTTGATAAACCTGATATTTCTAAATTTAAAATTCAACGGTCTTTAGATAAAACAGGTCCGTATTATACTGTTGGTTACGTAAATTATATAGGCTTACCTCGTTTTAGTTATTTGGATAATACTGCACAAACAGATGAAAGCAGTTACTACTATCGTTTAATTACTGTTGACAGTTGTGGTAATGATGTTTTGACAAGTAACGTGGGACGAACTATACTTCTTTCCGGTATACCTAATTTTAATCTCACTAATAAATTAAGGTGGAATAATTACGAAGAATGGCTGGGATTGGTAAGTGGCTTCTCTATCTTCAGAAGTGTGGATGGAATCTGGGATAACAATCCTGTTGCATCACCACTGTTTGGAATTAATGATTACCTGGATAATGTTGGAGAGATCTATCAGACTTCAGGAAGATTCTGTTACAGAGTGGCAGCTTACGAAGGACCTGGTAATACTTATGGTTTTGCTGATACCAGTTATTCCAATGAGTTCTGCCTGATCCAGGAACCACATCTCTTTGTTCCAAGTGCATTTACTCCTGATGGAAGTAATCCTGTTTTCAAGCCTGAGTTTATATATACTGAAGCAAAGAATTACAAGTTCAGTGTATTTAACCGTTGGGGCCAAAAAGTTTATGAAACAGAAAATCCTCTTGATGGATGGAATGGAACTATAGAAGGTGATAAAGCTCCACAGGGAATGTATGTTTATTCAGTACGTTTATTCGGTACTAACGGACAGGAACTCAGCAAGAGCGGAAGTGTTACTCTTCTCCGATGATAAAATAAATTTCAACTAATAAAAAAAGCCGCAGAAAAATTCTGCGGCTTTTTCATTTATATATACCAGGAAGATAAATTATGATTGCATTTTATACAGACAACACTATTTCTAAATTATATTTCTAAATTGTAATAACGTTTTGCAACTACAAGAAGTTGCTGTTAGCACTCGCCCTTTTCTCAATTCGTCCATTTAGGTCTTTCTGTTTTTACTAAAAGTCCGTTTGCAATAAAGTTATTTCCTGTCGTTAATTTCATTGTAAAGGTCATTTGCACTCCTTCGATTTCTTCAATTTCAATCAGATCTATAAATTTGTTTTCAGTAGCCACAAAGATTTTGTCTCCAACAATTAATTTTTTAACTTCTGTGTCCTGGTCGTAATTGTTGTTTGATTTAGTAGGATTGATTGAAGCCCAATTTTTGTCTGCTGTCCAAAATGGGTGGTCGTCTGTTGTAATAATTTCTCTGTCCACAAATTTGAGCTTTAAAAGATTTGAATGTCGCGCTTGTATGAGTTCGGAAACTTGCGTTTTAACTAATTTGTTGGCGGCGTTGTCAATCGTCATAACCCAATCGTTCTTTGTAATCTGTTCAATGTTTTTCGTTGAATTGTTAGCCATTGTGATTTTTGTCCCTGCACCGAAACAGTGAACATCTAAACCGTCAAAGTTTATTTCACTAATTGCAACGTCATTGTATTTTGTGCCTTTGTAAACTTCTAAAATTTCTAAAGTCAGTATTAAGTCTTTTGTGCTGTCGGTAGATTGAATAGGGTCTATCTTGAAAGTTTGGGTTTTGTTTACGTCTAAAAGTTTAAGAATTGCAGTTGGTTTACCGTTAATAATCATTTTGAACTTTGCCACTCGTGAATTTGCTTGCCACAGGTCAGAATTTTTAATGTAACCATTCCAAATAATTATTTCGTTTACTCTTGGTGAAAATGGCTTAAAATGAAAATTTATTTTTTTTCCAATTGCTCCTTCTGAGTTTTCAGGAACCCACGCAGTAAAAAGGTCAAAGTCGTGAATGTTGGCAGGCATATATGTAATTTTACCTTCGTCATTTAAATATTTAGAAGAAGTTATTTTATAAGGTCCACCACCACAATACCAACTGCAACCTGCACCTTGTGTCATTGGGCCATAACCCATTTCCAAGGAGTCAACCACTATTTTATCTTGCTCTGAAAGTTGTCCGTATTTAATGTCGCCGGAATTGATTTTTAAAAGCTGGTCAATAGCTTTTTGCCAAATTAATTGGTCAGCCTTTGAGTAGGCATTAGAATAAGAAACTGTTGGTTGAATAGTCGTCAAATTTTGTCCTGAAACCGAAAGTCCCAAAGTCAAAATGAGAATTGTCAATATATATGTTGTCATCTTCATAAAATGAGTGCTAACTCCATTTTCTCAGTTCTGCAGTTATCTCTGCGCGCAAGCAACTCCCCACTAATTTCTCAAAGCTCACTACTTCCTACATATGTATCACTTCACCATAAGCAGCAGCACATGCTTCCATGATAGCTTCACTCATTGTTGGATGTGGATGAATTGATTTAATAATTTCATGACCTGTTGACTCCAGCTTTCTTGCAACCACAACTTCAGCAATCATTTCAGTAACATTGGCACCGATAAAATGAGCTCCTAAAAACTCACCATACTTTGCATCAAAAATAACTTTCACAAATCCTTCTGATGCTCCTGCTGCTTTCGCTTTTCCACTTGCAGAAAAAGGAAATTTACCAATCTTCAATTCATATCCTGCTTCCTTCGCTGCCTTCTCTGTATAACCCACAGATGCAATTTCCGGAGAGCAATAAGTACAACCCGGAATGTTATTATAATTGATAGGCTCTACATGTAATCCTGCTATTTTCTCAACGCATGTAATTCCTTCCGCAGAAGCTACGTGTGCTAACGCAGGGCCTTTAACAATATCACCAATTGCATAATAACCCGGAATGTTTGTTTGATAAAAGTCATTCACCAATACTTTTCCTTTATCAGTAATAATACCTGTTTCTTCCAGTCCTATGTTTTCAATATTAGGAGTGATTCCTGCTGCTGATAAAACAATATCACAATCAATAATCTCTTCCCCTTTTTTTGTTTTGATTTTCACTTTGCAACCGGAACCCGAAGTATCTACACTTTCAACAGTAGATTCTGTCATTACTGTAATGCCTGCTTTTTTAAAGCTTCGTTCCAGTTGTTTACTGATCTCCTCATCTTCCACAGGAACTACAGAAGGCATAAATTCTACCAGTGTTACTTTTGTTCCGATGCTATTATAGAAGTAAGCAAATTCACTTCCTATTGCACCTGATCCAACAACAACCATACTGGCAGGCTGAGCTGGTAACGACATTGCTTCACGATATCCAATCACTTTTTTTCCATCCTGTTTCATACCAGGCAACTCACGACTGCGTGCACCGGTTGCTATTATAATATGAGTAGCTGACAATTCCTGAACAGATCCATCAGCAGCAGTAACTTCAATTTTCTTTCCGGGCTTCACTTTTCCATTACCCATAATGGCGTCAATCTTATTCTTCTTGAAAAGAAACTGGATCCCTTTACTCATTCCATCTGCCACATCACGACTTCTTTTCACAATGCCTGTAAAATCAGGTTTGGCCTCACCTATCTCGATACCATAATCCTTAGCATGAGAAATATATTCGAAAACCTGTGCACTTTTTAAAAGCGCTTTTGTTGGAATACAGCCCCAGTTCAGGCAAATGCCACCGAGCGATTCACGTTCAACAACTGCTACTTTCATTCCCAGTTGCGATGCTCTTATTGCTGCCACGTAACCTCCGGGGCCGCTTCCTAAAACAATTAAATCGTAGTTCATAACCGTTAATATTGGTCTGCGAAAGTAAATTTTTTACACGTCATTTTGCAGATTGTTGTTAAGCTCTTCCGGATTGCTTTTACATGGAAGCTAAATATCAGGATATTTGCGCGCTATGCACTATGTAATATCCGCACCAAGACCCAATTCGCGCTACCTCGAAATTGAACTCACCCTCGAGCAGGTTAATGATGATCACCTGGAACTATATCTTCCCTCCTGGCGTCCCGGACGATATGAAACTGCCAATTTTGCAAAAAATATACAGCGCATTCATGCATTTGATACAAGCGGTAGTTCGTTATTAATTACCAAGCTTTCTAAAGATAAATGGAAAGTTGATTGTAATGATGCCGAAACTGTTATTATAAAATATAATTATTATGCAGCACAACCTGATGCCGGCGCATGCTGGATTGATTCGGAGTTGATATATATAAATCCTGTTCATTGTTGTATTTATGCTGCTGACAGAATTCATCAACCTTGTAAACTGCAGTTGAATATTCCTGATAACTGGGAAATTGCTTCAGGACTTTTAAAGAAGAAAGGAAATGTTTTACAGGCAACGGATTATCATCAGCTTGTAGACAGTCCGTTATTTGCTTCTCCTGTTTTGCATCATAATATATATACAGCAGGAGATGTAAATTTTCATATCTGGTTTGCCGGAAACTGTCGTCCTGAGTGGGAGAAAATTATTCCGCATTTTAAATCATTCAGTGAAGTGCAGATAAAGATGATGGAAGGTTTTCCGGTGAGAGAATATCATTTT
>JBDTVD010000235.1:0-5737 GCA_040007375.1 Bacteroidota bacterium
CACGGATTTCACGGTATGATTAGTTATGGATATGATGCAAACTTAACCATGTAATCCGTGAAATCCCGGTCAGTCGTGTTTGAAAATTGAAACATGTAAGTGGTATATATAGTTTATTTTTAATGAACGTAAAAGTAAACTGAAAGTATGAAGCATGTTGAATTAACAGGAAAAATAATAGCTTGTGCATTTGAAGTACATAAAATTATTGGCAATGGCTTTCCTGAAGTATTGTATCAGCGCGCGCTTGAAATTGAATTGCGTTCAAAAGGTATCTTATTCGAAAAGGAATTTCAAATGCCAGTAAATTATAAGGGCGAAAAAATCGGAGTAAGAAGAGTTGATTTTTTAGTAGAAGAAGTTGTTGCAGTAGAATTAAAGGCTGTAATTGAACTGAACGATACTCATCTGGCGCAGGCTATAAATTACCTGGAAGCATATAAACTGGAAGTGGGGCTGTTGCTAAACTTTGGCGCAACAAGCTTGCAGATTAAAAGAGTTCTTAATAAAAAAACAATCCTGTAATTATTTCTATAAAATTTCTCAACCCTTAAATCTGTGCAATCCAATTTTAATGTGTAATCCTTAAATCCGTGCAATCCTGGTCCTATTTAACTGTGCAATCCTTAAATCTGTGCAACCGTATTTTGCTGTCCAATCCTTAAATCTGTGCAACCGTATTTTACTGTCTAATCCTTAAATCTGTGCAATCCAATTTTACTGTGCAATCCTTAAATCTGTGCAATCCTGGTCCTATTTAACTGTGCAATCCTTAAATCTGTGCAATCCTGGTCCTATTTAACTGTGCCATCCTTAAATCCGTGCAATCCTGGTCAAAAAAAAAGGCCACCCTTTCGAGCAGCCCTTTCATTGATTGAGGTATTCTTAGTCCTACGCAGCTTCAGCGAAGTAGGATGTATTTTAAAAATTATAAATTATAAATTATAAATTCTAAATTCTAAATTTTGACATTCTGAATTCTGCATTATAAATTCTAAATTCTGCATTCTGCATTCTGCATTCTGCATTCTGAATTCTACATTCTGCATTCTGCATTCTACATTCTACATTCTTAATTCTTAATTCTGCATTAATCAATGTCCCATCATTTTATGACAGTCAGTTCCTTCTTTGCAGTCCATTCCTTTCTCTTTACACATCTTCATACAGGCTGCACTGCATTCTACTGATCCATCTTCTCTGTAAGTACATTGTGTTCCTGCTGCTTTGCAGGATTCTCTGCAATCATCTGTACAGGCATTGCTTCCTGCAGCATGCAATGCATGACAATTCATTCCTGGTCCGCATTTCTTTCCTTCCTTTTCACACAATGCCTGATGTGCAGCACTGCATTCAACAGTACCATCTGCTTTCCATTTACATTCCTGTCCTGCTGCTTTGCAAACATCCATGCAGCTTGCATCACATGCATTACTTCCGGCAGTGTGCATTCCTTTCATTCCATCTTTGCAACAGGCAGCTTTGCCATGTTCACTTCCCATATCGTGTGAACATTCCATTTTAGTTTTATTACCACTGCAACAATCATCTTTCATTGCATGTCCGCCATTTACTGCAATGTGTGGTGCAATAATTAATGAAACGATACTCATCAGTTTAATTAATATATTCATGGATGGTCCTGAAGTATCTTTAAATGGATCACCAACAGTATCACCTGTTACAGATGCTTTATGTGGTTCTGATCCTTTGTATTTCATTTCACCATCAATGCTGACTCCTTTCTCAAAAGATTTTTTTGCGTTGTCCCATGCACCACCTGCGTTATTCATAAACATCCCCAACAATACACCACTCACTGTAACACCAGCTAACAAACCACCTAATACTTCAGGGCCGAAAGTAAATCCTACAATCAATGGAACTGTTAAAGCAATAGCACCCGGAGCAATCATTTCGCGGATGGATGCTTTTGTAGAAATAGCAACACACTTTTCATATTCCGGTTTTGCTTTGTATTCCATAATGCCTGGAATCTCTCTGAACTGTCTTCTAACTTCATTCACCATATCCATGGCTGCACGTCCTACTGCTGCAATTGCCAATGAGGAGAATATATATGGAATCATTCCGCCTACAAATAATCCTGCAAGCACGTTTGCTTTAAAAATATCAATCTTATCAATTCCTGCAACACCAACAAATGCTGCAAACAGTGCAAGTGATGTTAATGCAGCGGATGCAATTGCAAATCCTTTTCCTGTTGCAGCTGTTGTGTTACCTACTGCATCTAAATTATCAGTACGGTTACGCACTTCTTTTGGTAAGCCGCTCATCTCTGCAATACCACCTGCATTATCTGCAATCGGTCCGAACGCATCAATTGCTAACTGCATGGCTGTTGTTGCCATCATACCAGCTGCAGCAATTGCAACACCATATAATCCTGCAAAATGATAGGAACCATAAATACCTGCAGCTAATACAATCATTGGTGCACACGTTGATTCCATACCAACTGATAAGCCACCAATAATATTTGTTGCATGTCCTGTTGATGATTGTTTAACAATAGAAAGTACAGGACGTTTTCCCATTGCAGTATAATATTCTGTTATCGCACTCATAATAGTACCTACAACAAGACCAAGTATGATTGCATAAAACACACTCATGTTTGTAAATTCATAACCACGGATGGACATGTTAGCAGGCATCATCCACATCACTAAAAAATAACTGGCAATGGCAGTAAAAAGAATAGATGACCAGTTACCCATGTTCAATGCTTTCTGCACATTGGAATCTTCGCCACTTATTTTTACGAATAACATTCCGATGATTGAAAATATCAATCCCATACCCGCAATTGCCATTGGTAATAATATAGGAGCAATTCCACCGAAGTTATCTACGGATGTTATTTCACGTCCTAATACCATCGTTGCTAAAATGGTTGCAACATAACTTCCGAAAAGATCGGCACCCATACCTGCAACGTCACCTACATTATCCCCCACATTATCAGCAATGGTTGCAGGATTACGAACATCATCTTCAGGAATTCCTGCTTCTACTTTTCCAACAAGGTCAGCTCCAACGTCAGCAGCTTTTGTATATATACCACCACCAACACGTGCAAATAATGCAATGCTCTCGGCACCTAATGAAAATCCTGCTAATACTTCCAGCGCTTTTTCCATCATCGGGCCATTAACATCGGCACCCACATTTAATACATATATATTATAGAAGATGATGAATAAAGAACCAAGTCCTAATACAGCAAGTCCTGCAACACCCAGCCCCATAACAGAACCACCTGTGAAAGAAACTTTAAGTGCCTGTGGAAGGCTGGTGCGTGCTGCCTGAGTAGTACGAACGTTAGCTTTTGTAGCGATGTTCATTCCGATGTATCCCGCAGTGGCGGAAAAAACAGCACCTATTACAAAGGAAAGTGCAATTACAGGACTTGATGTTTCCACCAGTGTTCCTGAGTAAGCAAGGAGGGCACCTGCAATCACCACGAAATAGGATAACATTTTCCATTCAGCGCGAAGGAAGGCCATAGCACCTGCAGCAATGTATCCGGCCAGTTCAGCCATATTTGCATCACCTGCATCCTGGCGGGTTACCCAGTTGGCTTTCAAATACATAAATATTAAACCGACAATGCCGAGAAGAGGAATGAGATAAATGAAATTAGTCATACTTATTTTTAATTTAAGGGCTGCGAAAGTAACTGATAAAGAGCACGTGAACAAGAAAAAGTACAGAATGTAAATCCATCATTTTCAATGAAAGTGGCTCTGAGCAAGGCTTTGGCGTAAGTTTTTAATGGAGCTTTAATACGCTAATAACAGAGAATAGTTAAGAACTATGACAAGAAACATGAGATTGACACGATGTCGAACGCATGAATAACTAAATTTGCATCTATTAAAACCCCTTTACAATTCAGTGCAGAACCCAGTATGAAGTATTTTATTACCAAAACCATTTTTGCAATTGTCATTCTGTTCAGTTTCACCGCTTCCGGGCTGTGTGCTGCAGGAATTGATTCCGTATATATACAAGTGATTACCACCAATCGTGGTTATGAAGTATACTGGCAACTGGTGCCTGATACTAACACATGTGGCAATTCAACAGTATTTGCGGGAGGTAACCTGGCGCAGATGGATTGCAACGGTGCAAATGCCAATGTTGCCACTCCGGGAAGTGGGTATGCAAGTAATGATACTATTATGGAGGGGCCATTTAACCTCACTTCGGGCGGAAAGTACAGCATCCGTTATATTGATGATTCAGGTGCCAGTGATAATTGGTTTACCGTTTTTATAAAAGGACTTCCTGTTTACCGTTTTCATTCATTAGCCAATACAGAGTTGTTTACATTTGATGTGAATGCTCCGCTTGATTATAATGTAGCGGTGAAGAAAATTTCCACTACAACATATGTTACTGCCAATCCGGTGAGTATTTCCGGAAAGATTTTTAATTACTCGGTGAATACTATTCAGTCGCTGGATATAAATTACTCCATTGATAACGGAACTATATATACAGATCACGTTTCCGGTTTGAATTTCACTCCTTATTCTGAACGTGATTTTATTCACTCTACATTATTTACTCCTCCTGCAAATGCAACGTATGAAGTAAAAGTGTGGGTAGATAATCTGGATGGTAATGCAGATATGGATCACAGTAATGATACTATATATAAAAAGATTACCACAGGAAATCCTGTTCCGGTTATTGTTGATCAGTATCTGATAAATGCACCAACTATTGTACAGATTGCAGATGCCAGTAACCAGCTCTACCGTCCGAGTGATCTTGATTTTTATACGATCCTTGACAGGAATGAATTGTGGGTAGCTAATATGAGTGATATTACTACTTACGGAAGTACGGTTACTATATATAATGCAGGGACACCTAACCAGACTTCTTTGTGGAGGCAGGACAGCAATGCTGATCATTTTATGCTGATGACTTCTGCTCTTGCATTTTCTGATAACACGAATTTTGCAACGAGTGCTGCTGTATTGGATGCACATTTAGGCAGTGGTCATTTTGCCGGTCCTGCATTATGGTCAAGTGATTCGCTTATTTATTGTCAGCCAAGTCCGGGTCCATTGGGAAGTCATATAGATATGCTTCATCAAAGTCCCTGGGCAATGGGAATTGCTGCCGAAACAGAAAATCGTTTCTGGGTGAACGACGGTTATGATCAATGTTTAGTATGGTATGATTTCGTGCAGGATCACGGGCCGGGTTTTGATGATCATGCTGATGGATTAGTTCGTCGTTATACAGATATCACACTGAACAGAATTAATGATACTATTCCTAATCATCTTGTGCTGGATGTAAACGGAATGTTGTATGCTGTGGATAATGGAAATGCACGTGTGATAAAAATGGATACTCATACAGGATCGGTTACCGGTTCATTTTTACCTTATGCAGAATATATAACAGAACACAGTGTGGTTACCGGAACTACATGGAATAATTATATATCAACCGGACTTGTTCAGCCATCAGGAATTGATGTAATTGGCAACCGTTTAATCGTAAGTGATTTCAGCAATGGTGATATTATTATATATGATAATTCATCAGCAACAGGAACTGAATTGGGAAGAATACATACGGGTTCGTCAGGTGTTGCAGGAGTGAAAATTGGTCCTGATGGAAAAATATGGTTTGTAAATCAACTGCAGAGTAAAGTGTTCCGTATTGATGGAGTTGCTGTTGGTGTTGA
>JBDTVD010000236.1:0-5714 GCA_040007375.1 Bacteroidota bacterium
GAATATGTACATTTCCTCCTGCAACAATATGTGGATTTAAGCGGATGCAAACCGGCACACTTCCACCATAAGTATGGCCAAATTGTTCGAGCATGGAGATGTTATCAATGTTAACATGAACACCAGCTTCCACACCGGCTTTTATTTCATCAAATGAAACACTGTTAGGTGTAAATAATATTTCTTCAGGAAGAAAACCAGCTTTTAATCCGAGCATTACTTCCTGAATAGAAACAGCATCCAGCCCTGCACCCTGCTGCCGAAGTAATTTCAGGATTGCAATATTGTTAAGTGCTTTCAAAGCATATTTTATTTTAACATGATTTCCGGGAAATGCATGCTGAAGCCTTTTATACTGATCAATTATTTTTTCTCCATGATAGATGTATAACGGAGTGCCGTATTGCTGTACAATCTTTTCAATTGCTACATCACCGAGAGTAAAAACATTATTTATTTTTTTCATTTTATGATAATAAGTGCGGGTTGAAAATTAAATAAATCAGGGTTAAGGCAAAAAAAAACCGCCCCGAAAATACGGAGCGGTTCAAAAAGTTTTATCGTTCACTAATGAATTATCCGATCTGTACTCTTTTAAATACCTTAATAGTTAAACCTTTTTCAGTTTCATCAAGGTATTGACGGATTGTCTTTTTATCTTCTTTAATAAAGCTCTGGTTTAGAAGTGTTGATTCCTGGTAGAATTTATTCAACTTACCCATTGCAATTTTCTCAATCATTTCTTCTGGTTTTCCTTCAGCACGTGCCTGATCTTTTCCAATTTCGATTTCGCGTTCTAATGTTTTAGCATCTACGTCATCTTTATCGATAGCAACAGGATTCATTGCAGCAATCTGCATTGCAACATCTTTACCTGCTTCAGTTGGTGCAGTTGCAGAAGACATTCCTACCATGCTCACCACCTTATTTCCCGGGTGAACGTAAATCACCACTTTCGGAGCTTCTATCACTTCATAACGGGTAATTTCAATCTTCTCACCAATTTTACCAACCATGTCCATCACTTTATCAGCAACGGTAACACCATCTAATGGCTGAGTATTGATTTCTTCAACTGTTTTTGCATCAGCTTTCACTGCTGCATTTAAAATTCCTTCTACAAAGTTTACGAAGTCCTGATTCTTGGCAACGAAATCTGTTTCAGAGCTTACAGAAACCAGATAACCTTTTGTACCTTCAGCATTAGTGCGGGCTGCTATATAACCTTCTTTTGCGTCACGGTCAGCACGGTTTGCTGCTACTTTCTGTCCTTTTTTACGAAGGATATCAATGGCTGCTTCGAAATCACCATTTGCTTCAGTAAGTGCTTTTTTACAATCCATCATACCTGCACCGGTAGTCTGGCGCAGTTTGTTTACATCTGCTGCTGATATTGTTACTGTTGTTGACATTTATAAATTCTCCTGATCTTTTTTATTAATAATTATCTTTTTGCAGGGCCTTTACGCGGACGTCCGCTTGCAGGGGCACCTTTTCCTTTTCCTGCTTCACCACCTTCTTCTTCACCTTCAGCAACTACTACGGCAGTGTTATCTGCTGCTTCTTCTTCTGCTGCAGCTTCCTTCTCACGCTCATTTTCTTTGTCGATCTTACGTTCTGATATTCCTTCTTCCACTGCTTTCACCATCACATTCATAACAAGCTCTATTGATTTAGTAGCATCGTCATTTGCAGGGATAGGGAAATCAATTACTGAAGGATCAGAGTTAGTGTCACAGATTGCAAGAGTTGGAATTCCTAGTTTTATGGCTTCTGCAACAGCGATATGTTCTTTTACGATATCTATGATAAAGATAGCTGCAGGAAGACGGTTAAGGTCTGCAATAGAACCTAACAATTTTTCCATTTTCGCCTTCTGACGGGTAACGTTCAGCCGCTCTTTTTTAGAAATGATTTCGAAAGTACCATCTGTCATCATTTTTTCAAGTGATGTCATTTTCTTAACCGACTTACGCTGTGTAGCGAAGTTAGTAAGCATACCACCTGGCCAGCGCTCAGTGATATAAGGCATATTAACTGATTTCGCAGCATTCGCAACAATTTCTTTCGCTTGCTTTTTAGTAGCTACGAAAAGAATTTTTTTACCGGATTTAGCAATCTGCTTTACTGCAGCAGCAGCTTCTTCCAGTTTTGCATGCGTTTTATTAAGGTCGATGATGTGAATACCATTACGTTCCATGAAAATATACGGAGACATTTTCGGATTCCACTTACGTTTTAAATGTCCGAAGTGTACTCCGGCATTTAATAATTCTTCTTGACTAACGTTTATCATTCTGTTAACAGAGGGTATATAATGTTTAAATTAACGTTTACTGAACTGGAAGCGTTTACGGGCTTTCTTCTGACCTGGCTTCTTACGCTCTACAGCACGAGGATCGCGTGTTAACAGACCAACAGCTTTTAATGCAGGGCGATGTTCTGTATTGATTTTGCAAAGAGCACGTGCAATAGCCAGACGAATTGCTTCAGCCTGTCCTGTTGTTCCGCCGCCAAGTACATTTACTTTTACATCATAATGATCTTTCGTATTGGAAATTTCGAAAGCCTGGTTAACCAGGTATTGAAGCGGACCGGTTGCGAAATACTGTTTGTAATCGCGGTTGTTAACTGTAATGCTTCCATTTCCCGGTTGCATATAAATGCGGGCAATTGAAGTCTTTCTACGTCCTATTGTGTGAGTAATCTCCATGTTCAGATATCAGATCAAAGATTAATAGTAACTGTTTTTGGTTGCTGGGCTGTATGTGGATGCTCGCCTCCAACATAAATGTAAAGGTTGCTTTTTATAGCATTCCCTAAACGTGTTTTCGGAAGCATGCCATGTATGGCATATTCAAGGATCCTCGTCGGATCTTTCTTCAACAGCTCAGCAGGAGTTGCGAAACGCTGACCACCAGGATATCCGGTATAATGGATATATTCTTTTTCAGTCCATTTACGGCCTGTGAGTTTTACCTTCTCTGCATTAATAATGATGATGTTATCACCACAATCTACATGAGGAGTATAATTGGCTTTGTGCTTGCCGCGCAGCATTTTAGCTGCCTGGGAAGCAAAACGACCCAGTGTCTGGTTGTTGGCATCAAGTAAGATCCAGTCTTTTGTAACTGTCTTATTGTTAGCCGAAACGGTTTTAAAGCTTAACGTATCCACGATTTAACTGATTTAGAATGCCTTTTTAAAGGGGTGGCAAAAGTAGGATAAAAATCCATTCGTGCAAAACTTACCAACATTTTGTTTCAAACTACTAATGGTTAATGTTGAAACAGGTTGTTTCTCCTCTCGAACGGACCCAAAGAAACACTAAAATCCATTATCATCAAGGATCTAATTTGTTGGAAACTGAAGGTTATAAAAGAATTTTAGTCACCTAAACCTGAAGTCATCGTGCTCAGGAAAATATCTAAATTAGCCATTCACCCTCAACACCTTTATTTTTGACTATCCGGGAAGATAAAAACCATATCGGCAGGAAGATTATACTAATAACTTTCCTGTGTTTTGCTCTAAGCTTCTGCTTTCACCTTTGCTATTTAACAAGTGCCGGATTGTGGTATGATGAAAGTTTTACTGCATATCAGTCACAGGGTTCGCTATCTGAAATTGTTGATGTTGCCCGCTGGGATTCCAACCCGCCACTTTATCTTATAATTATGCATTACTGGTTAAAGCTGGCCGGATTGTCGGAATTTACTTTACGCTTTCCATCCCTGATTTTTAATTCACTTGCCTGTAGTATCCTTTTCTTATTTGCTTATCGCAGTTTTAATATTAAAGTCGCTCTTCTGGCAACTCTTTTCTTTTTGTCATCGGACTCCATGTTTTATTATGCTCAGGAGGCAAGAGCTTATTCTTTTCTGTTCCTGCTGACAATCCTGAGTGGTTTTCTTTTTTTTGAATTAATAAGAAAGCCGGGATGGTTGATATCTTCAGCACTTGCGATTACGAATGCTGCACTATTCTATACTCATTATATAGAAACTGTTATAGTGGTTTTTCAGTTTGTTCTTATTATATATATCGGACGTAAAACGATAGTTAAATATTATGCATTGTCGTTTGGTTTATTCATAGCAATGATGATTCCCTGGATCAGCCGTGCAGGTGAGTTGTTCGGACAGGGTGGAAATCATATTTTAAAAATACCTGTAATTTCTGATGTTTATTGGGCTTTCATTCAGCTAAATGGTGACTCACGCCTGGTGAGTGCATGTTACTTCGTGTTGATTGTATGGAGTATTATCGCTTTTATATATCATTTACCTGAACAGGTAAAAGAAGAAAAAGCAATAATAATCTATTTGTTACTTTGGGTAATCGGATCATTTGCAGTAATCTATTTATTATCGTTTAAGGCACCTATGTTTGCTAAAAGATATCTGCTTTTTTCACTTCCGGGAATTTATCTTTTATGTGCTTATGGAATAACACTCTTAAAAAAGCCTGCATATATATTCATCACAACAAGCCTGGTGTTTATACTTTCATTAACAACATTGAATTATCAGGTTAAAAGAGATACTGATTATAAATCTGCAATTCCTGCAGTGCAATCCACTTTAACAGATCAATCTCTTGTTGTTCTGCAGTCTATTGATATGAGTATGCTGTTTGCTTTTTACTTCGACAAAACTTTGTTCAGTTACAGGGATCTCATTGAAGAGTTGGCGTATAAAGGAGTTGTTACGGTAAATGATTCTACCTGGCTTACAAATTATGATTTTTCATTTTATAAAAAAGTAATAGTTGTTCAGACGTATGAAAATTTTTGTGATCCTGATGGAACGCTTCTGAAATTAATGAATCAGAAATTCAATCTCCGGAATCAGAATAAGGATTTTGCCGGTGTTACAATTTCTTATTACGATAATTTGCATGCATCAAATGTTATTGCAGATTTTAATACGGTGGAAAAACAGAGACAACTGTTAAAACTAAATTCTGTGAAAGAAAAAATTTACAGAGATGGAGCATGGCTGAGTAAAATTACAATGAAAGCAGAAGCAAATAATACTCCTGTTGATTCAATGGTAACAATGGATGCAAAATGGGTTCTTGAAAACTAAAGAAAGATTACATTTTTTTCGCAACAATAATTACTGATAATCCGAAATGTCGTTGCAGCACTTTATCAATAATCCGTGCAACCGGAACCATCATATTAAAAGCCGACATCTGCCCCGCGCTGATAATCTTTCGTTTCATTATTAAACCACTGAATATCCAGCCAGCCGAACCCAGTGCATTAAAAAAGAAGGCTGATTGTGTTTGAAGTCCTGTGCCTACTATCTTTCGTTTTAGTTCTTTTAAAGAGTAACGCCTGTAATGATGCAGATCTTTATCAAGGCCGTTGTACATCCATGCATTAGCAGGAACGAGAATCAATAAAGTGCCTCCTTGTTTCAACAGAGAAAACGAATTATGTAATGCCAGTTCATCGTCTTTAATATGCTCTATTACATTTAATGCAAAAATGCCGTCGTATGAATTCAGTACATCTGCATATTTATTTTTAAAATCAGGATGCACAAGATCTAAATTGAAAATACTTTTAACAGAAGGACTTTTTCCGTAGTTATTTTTGAGATGCTGAAGATAATTTTCTCTTATGTCGCTTAATGAAATATTCTTTCCTGCATCAATAAAACATTTTGAAATATTTCCGATACCGCTTCCTATTTCAAGTATGT
>JBDTVD010000237.1:0-5708 GCA_040007375.1 Bacteroidota bacterium
CATTGGCCAATGCTAACAGAGAATACCTTCATTTCAACTACAGTGCACTGGGTGATGATTTTAAAGAAGCATTTATCACAATAATTACAAAACCAAAATATGTGTTCGATTTGCTTTATGAAAACCACACTCACAATCCTGATGGAGATGGTGCCAAATCAGAATTGCATATGATGATTTTAATGAGCGGCGGTTTGTTCCTCTTATATCGTCCGCAGTTTTTAATAATGCTTATTCCTATTTATGCGCAAAAACTTTTTAATGACGATTTTGTAAAATGGGGAATTAACTATCAGTATTCCATTGAATTTTCACCCATACTTACTCTGGCTGCCTTTACATCCATTATATATATTAAAAAATACACTACACAATTATCTTTAATAATTACGGTACTCACTTTTGCAACTACCATCTCCTCATTAGATCACAGAGTATCCAACTGGTATATGCCTGAACTGTCAAGGTTTTATTCCACTGCACATTATACAGTTGATTTTGATCGTCGTGAAGTAGTAAAGGCCATTGCAGAGATTCCGGCCAATGCATCTGTGAGTGCCACTAATTCTTTGGTTCCTCACATGGCCTTTCGCGATTATATATATCAGTATCCTGACGGAAAAAACTGCGACTATGTTGTATTGCTTAATGTGGATAATGTTTACCCATTAAGAAGAGGTATGCTTTATAAAGATATTAAAAAGCTCTTATCGTCTCCTGCTTACCAATGCCTGCATAAAACCAACAGGTTATACATTTTCAAAAAACTCAGATAGTGCATGAGAAACAGCATTACCCATCCACGTTCACTTGCAGCAATTGCACTTTCTGCCTGTTTTTTCCTGTATACATTTTTCCACATTAAAAAATTCAACGAAACCCATTTTATCAATTATGATTCAATAATTTATTACTCCTATCTCCCTGCAGCATTCATTCACCACGACCTCAGCCTGAAATTTATTGACACCGATCATCATAAGTATGGCATGCAGTACTGGCCGGAAACTGCATCTAACGGAGCTTATGTAAATAAGATGACATGTGGACTTGCCATTCTGTTGCTTCCTTTTTTTTTCATCGGGCATCTTGCTGCATACCTAACAGGTTTTGAGATGAATGGTTACACCTTACCTTATGGCATTTCACTTTATTTCGGAACAATTGTTTATTCAGTTGCAGGATTATGGCTGTTGCGAAAAACATTGCTTCAGTTTTTCAATGACAGAATAACTGCATTAACAATTCTTGCCATTGGTGTTGGAACCAACCTCTTTTTTTATACTGCCATTGATGCAATAGTTTCTCATGCCTATAATTTTTTTCTTGCATGTGCATTTCTTTATCTCACTTTCAAATGGTATGCTCAGCCCACGTTATACAGATCCATATTAACCGGACTTACAGCAGGAATGATTATATTATTAAGGCCGGTAAATGTTTTAATGATATTATTTTTTCTTCTTTACGATATCACTTCCTGGAAATCATTTAAAGCCAAACTGCATTTTTTTGTTTTGCATTATAATGAGTGTTTAATCATCTGCCTCGCTGCATTTATTGTTTTTATTCCGCAGTTTCTTTACTGGAAATACAATACAGGTGACTGGCTGTATTATTCGTATGGAAAAGAACACTTCTATTTTACTAAACCTCATGTGCTGGATGGACTTTTCAGTTACCGGAAAGGCTGGCTATTGTATACTCCCATTATGGCATTAAGTATTATCGGTATGCTGTTATTGAAAGATAAATTACGCCGTTTTACACTTCCTGTAATAACGATGTCAGCAATTACTATATATGTTACCTATTGCTGGTGGTGCTGGTGGTATGGCGGATGTTTCGGCGGACGCAGTATGATCGACTACTATCCGTTTTTAAGTATTCCATTGGCCGCATTATATGAAAAGTCGTTCAGAAAAACTGCACTTCTCATTCCGGTATGTGTATTTACTTTGTTCTTTATATATATGAATATTTTTCAATCGTACCAACAACGTGCTTTTATTATTCATTACGATTCAATGACTAAGAAAGCATACTGGGATGTGTTTTTAAAAAGAAGCACATGGGCTGATCGTTACGATCTTAAAACACCTGATTACGTAAATGCATATAAAGGAATTTACGAATACTGATTCATCAGTTTATATATTCAATGCTGATGTCATCTATTAAAACTTCCTCTTTACTGTTATTAATTACATATGTTCTTACATGAATATCATCATTGCTTAAATCACCACCAAGCTTTACAATTTGTTCTACTTTGCACCAGTCTCCCGGATTAGAACAATTGTCCTGAAGCTTTACTTCTTTCCATTGCAACGGTTGCTCCCCTTTTTTTAATTCAACTACCAGTGAAGCCTTCGCATTTTCATTCGACAACCAAGCCCAGACTGTAACCTTAACTTCTTTAACCTTTGCATGCTCCAGGTTAACTTCGCTGTTTGGTATATCGAAACCTACACTGTATGCATTAACAGAATCAATTTTGGAAACATACATTCCGGAATGAGCATTGTCGGTTTTAAATATACTTGGTTGCTTATACCATCCTATCATTGCATCAATATCACTACAGTAATAAAGACCTGTCTGTCTCTTGGGAGATTCTGAACAGGAAACCATAACAATTAATGAAGCAATAAGAAGATATGGCTTAAGCGAATTCATAGTGATTAGTAATTGATTTAAAATAATTTATTTTTGTGAATTCAGCAAAACTAATAAATTAAATGGGCGAACCAAAGACGACTTTCCTGCGGACAATTGCATTGATTGTATTTGCTGTAGCAATCTACTTTCCGCTTTTTTATGACCTTGATTATTTAACAGTGAGACTATGGGATGAATCCCGTCAGGCAATTAATGCTCTTGAAATGTACAACAACCACAACTGGATTGTAACATATTTCGATGGCCGTCCTGATCTCTGGAATACAAAACCTCCGCTGCTTATATGGATGCAGGTTTTTTTCTTTCATGTAGTTGGACTTAATGAATTAGCATTACGATTACCATCAGCATTTGGTGGAGTGCTTATCTGTATTGCACTCGTTTACTTTTGTGATAAGCATTTAAAAAACCTGTGGCTTGGAATTCTCTCCGGAATAATATTAGTCACCTTTGATGGATTTATAAACTATCACGTATCACGCACGGGTGATTATGATGCTTTGCTGACAGGCTTTGTTGCTCTTTTTCTGGTTTCATTTTATGGTTATCTTCAAAGTGACTGCACAAAAAAAATATTACTTTATTCATTCTTTATTTTTCTTGCACTAGCATTTCTTACCAAAGGAATAGCAGGCCTTTTTTTCGCTCCTGCACTCCTGGTAATGAGCATAGCTATGAAAAAATTCAGGAAGCTGATTACATCTATTCATTTCTGGTCGGGACTTGGTATTTTCCTGTTTATAACAGTTGGTTATTATTTCCTGAGAGAATCTCTCAATCCGGGTTATTTAAAAGCTGTATATATAAATGAATTAGGTGGAAGATATCTTTCTGCAGTTGAAGAACACCAGCATGAAACTCTTTACTACTTCAACTCATGGATTGAATATAAATTAAAAGACTGGTACTGGTTGATAATACCCGGAATAATTGCAGGCATTTTTTTTATGGGAAAAGAAATTCAACTATTCAGTATATATTTTCTTTTGTGTGGAATAACTTTTTTCAGTGTTATCTCTTCCTCAAAAACAAAACTCAACTGGTACGATGCTCCTCTTTATCCCATTATCGCATTCTTCTGCGCCTGTATATTTATTAAATTTTTTGACCTGTTAAATAACCTGCAAAAGACCAAACGATTATTAATCACTGCAGCCTGTGTTGTTCTTGTGCTTACATATCCTGCATATAGATACGTGATGATTATTGACAAAGTAAATACACCTGAAGAAAGCGATGAAGCTCTCAAATACTATCAAATAAGTTATTACCTGATGGACAAGTTGAAGAATGGAGATCTGTTAAACCATAAAGTTATACTAACGAATGATTATACGCCACATATAACTTTTTATACAAAAGTGTGCAACATAAAAGGGTCCGATTTGAACGCGAAGAATTATCGTGAAGCAAAAAAAGGTGAAACTGTAATTGCAGATCTTCCCGAAGTAATTGACTTCATTAAAAACAATTTTGAATATACAGAGATCGGTAATTATAGTAATGCAGTATACACTTTTCAGTTACGATAACATTACTTTAAAAACTGTATGCTGATGTCATCCATATAACCTCGCTCTTTATTATCTGAAAGACCATATACCTTAAACATGAGTTCCTTCTGATCTTCTTTAAAATCAACAGTTGTTTTTAATTCCCTCCATTCTCTTGATGTTTTTGTCACTTTCGAAAAAGGAATTCCATTCCATACAACCGCTTTTTCATTTGACTCTATGGATGTAATGAATGTACACTTAGCTGCAGGAACAGACAACGCAACCCATGCCGTAATCTCTGCCTTGGTAAAACCCTGTTTCAAAATCTCTCCAACAGGCATTTTAAAACACAGGCTATAGTTATTTACTTCATCCATTTTTGTTGAATAGCTTCCACTTCTTGAATACTCATAAGCAAGCTGCTGACTATCCAGCCATAAAGGAATATCTTCAAAATCCTGAAAATAATACCCTTCCTTTTTACTTTTTGTGGAACATGACTGAAACAACATAATGATGATAACGGGCAGAAGAAATTTTGATTTCATAAAAATGATTTGCTGCAAAATAAAGTAATTCAACAGCAAATAGTCTACATAAATTATATTTGCCCAATGTCATTACTTACATTATCTATTATCATTCCCTGTTATAACGAGGAAAAAACCATACATCTTATTTTAGACAAGCTGATCAAAGTGCGTCTTGAAAAAGATATGCAGAAGGAAATCATCATTGTGAATGATTGTTCTTCTGACAACACAAAGTCCGTTCTTGAAAATTATATCAGCAGTCATCCTGATATCACTTTTACTTTGTTCCATCATCCTGTTAACCAGGGAAAGGGTGCAGCTATTCATACTGGAATAAAAAAAGCAACCGGTAATTATGTTATTGTACAGGATGCAGACCTGGAATATGATCCACAGGAATTTAATCTGTTGTTAAAACCGGTTTTCGAAGCAGGAGCTGATGTTGTTTATGGTTCGCGTTTTACAGGAGGAAGACCACATCGCATATTATTCTTCTGGCATACGCTCGGCAATAAGTTCCTGACTTCTCTTTCGAACATGTTTACCAATCTCAATCTTACCGATATGGAAACATGTTATAAATTATTTCGTCGTGAAATTATTCAGGGTATTCATTTAAAAGAAAAGCGTTTTGGTTTTGAGCCGGAAGTAACTGCAAAAATGTCCCGTATAAAAGGCATAAAAATTTACGAAGTAGGAATATCATATTATGGCCGCACTTACGAAGAAGGAAAGAAAATTAACTGGAAAGATGGCTTCCGTGCAATTTACTGCGTTTTAAGGTATAATCTTTTTCGTTAACAGGTTATAACACGGCACCAATGCATGATTTCCAATTTAAAGATCAGGACAAAGAAGGTCTTGAAACACTGAAAGCCATTTCTGCTGCTGATGCTTTTAATAACTGGATGTATGAAACTGTTTCGCCATTCCTACATGGCAACATACTTGAAATAGGAAGCGGTATCGGAAATATTTCAAAATGTTTTATTGATGC
>JBDTVD010000238.1:0-5700 GCA_040007375.1 Bacteroidota bacterium
TGTTCAAATGTAATATGTTGGGCATATCAACCCTATGATTTAACAACGGAATACTGGTAATTTTATTAACAATCGCATGAAAAAATGTGAATACCCTTAACAAAGGTAAAAGCCTTAACTGGTGCGACTGTCAGGGTTTTGTTAAAAGTCAGTAGCGACTCTGAATAAGTTCAAAACTCATAAAGGCCAGTGTAACGATAATGCCCAGAATTACCAGGTGAACCATATTTCCCGGCTGCTGCATCCAATGCCTTCTGAACATCCACAATAACTTCTGTTGCTGAATCCAGTTCAGTTTAACCAGGTACTCCAGTTGTGTTGTTTTGTACGAAGATTCAGTGATGATCCTGTTCGCATCAAGGCTGGCTTTCTTATCCTGGTGCTCATAAGTAAAAGTATGATAAGTATCATCATAATAAAACGGACGACCTTCCGGTTCAACAGGTAATTCACCCAGGCTTATAAGTTGCCTGTTCTGCATCACCATTGTTCCTCCGTAAACAAAATGCTTCCCTTTATTATAATAATAGAAGTGTGTTCTGATTTTCATTTACCTTTTCTTTTTAAATCCGTGCAATAAGTAAGGGCTTCGTTGCCAGAGAGAATCGTAAAGGTATTCCAGGTAATAGTGCAAAATCAGGTAATGGTGGTGGGTGAAAAGGATTGACTTTGCAAGGGCAAGATAAAACAAGGCAGTGAACTGTGCAAGCAATCAGGAATAATTATCCCCTAAAATGTTAATAAAACCCGCTCTGTTTGAAGTCTCATCTTCTATATTTATATCTTTTCCATTCGTCCTGATACTTATATCCTGATACTTGATACTTCGGATTCATAAGTCTGAAAATCATTTAAAATATCCTGCTAAATTTCATTCTTAAAACAGACAACCTTCATACATTCGCAGACTATGAATATGAAAAAACTGATTTATGGCGGACAGACCCTGCTCCTGCTCCTGCTGCTCACCACATCATTTGAATCTAAATCACAAAACACCGGTCACAGTATCAAAGTAAAAACAGGATTAAAAGATACTCTATGCTTCCTGGCTAACTACTACGGTGAAAAACAATACCTGCAGGATTCAGCAAAAACGGATAGTAAAGGATATCTGGAATTTAAAGGCAAGGACAAACTTCCTGGAGGTATTTATCTTTTCGTTTTTCCAAACAAGACTTACTTTGAAATGATAGTAGACAAAGAGCAGAATTTTACTATGGAATGCGAGCAGAGTGATGTAATCAACAGCATGAAAGTAAAAGGCTCTGAAGAAAATATAAAGTTTTATGAATACCTGCAATTCATTCAGAAAAAATCAAAGGATGTTGAACCTCTTAAAACTGAACGCAAGAAAAAACTGGATGCAAAAGAGAATACTGATGAGCTGGATAAAGCAATAAAGGAAATTGATAAATCAGTTATAGATTATAAAAAGAATTATATAGCAACAAACCCGAACACCATGCTTGCAAAAGTTTTTCTGGCAAGCCAGGATGTAGATATTCCGGAAGCACCACTTCTTGCAAACGGAGCTAAAGACAGTACTTTCGGTTACCGTTATTACAAAGAACATTATTTCGACAATTTTGATTTAGCTGATGAGCGTTTGTTGCGAACTCCTATTTATCATACCAAAGTTTCGTCATATATAAAGAATATGGTGTTACAGATTCCCGACTCACTTATTAAAGAAGCGGATCTGCTTGTAAAAAAATCAGAAGGTAATAAAGAAACATTTAAATATATGGTGTGGTATCTAACCAATACTTATGAAACATCTAATATAATGGGTCTTGATGCTGTTTTTGTACATATGGCAAACACCTATTATACCAAGGAAAAAGCATATTGGGTTGATGAAGTAACATTATTTAAAATTCGTGATCGTGCTGCGCAACTGGAACCTATTTTATTAGGTAAGAAAGTAAGAAACCTGATACTGGAAGATTCAACAGGATCATTTCAGTCACTATATAACATCAAAGCAAAATATACTATTCTGTTTTTCTATGATCCTGATTGCGGACATTGCAAAAAATCAACGCCTCCATTGATTGACCTTTACAACAGAGTGAAAAAACAAGGTGTTGAAGTGTTTGCTGTTTGTACAGAAGTGGAAATGGATAAGTGGAGAGCATTTATTAAAGAACATAAACTGGAATGGATAAACGTTGCTGATCCGAAACTGCATAATAATTTCCGACATGAGTTTGATATTTCCACAACACCACAGATATTTTTACTGGATGAGGATAAGAGAATAATTGCCAAGAAAATTGATGTGGAAACACTGGACAAAATAGTAACCAAGGAACTTGAAAAAGATCAGGCGAAGAAAGATTAAGACTTTAAATTGTTATCCTGCTGAGGGATATTTTTATTAAGCCAATCAGATTCTGAGAATGCAATTAAACAATAGGAGTATATAAATGCTCCTATTGTTATTATTACCAGGTGCCTCGGAATGTTATGACTTAATCCCATTGCAATACGAATTACTCCAATCATCAATGTGAGAAAAATTGTTTTCGACCAGAATTCAGAAATATTCTGATCAGCTTTTATTTCACTTACAGATTTTGATTTCCTTATTCTGAAGGAATAAAATACAACGATTACTGTTCCTATAAAACTGCAGACATACCACAACAGGTAACACACTTTCATTCTGAAATATCCTGAAAATACATCTTCACCCAAAAAAGAAATACGTTGTACAAAATATCCTTTACCATGTGTAAAACCATCCCAGAGGAGATGAGTAATAATACCCAGAAACGCACAGAGAATAATGAGCAGATAGTTTTTTATATTTTTTGATGATGTTGAATCACTACCTGTATTACTGAATCTGTAAAATGGAAAATAGTTTATCACAGATTTACGGATATATATATTCCACAGCCAAAGCAACAACAGGGTAAGTGGAATATCAAACATAAAAATTCCCCTAATGGTATGACTGAATCCTGAAGCAGGATTAAAGCGGAGAAAATATTCCATGTCGGGAACAATGCTTCCTATAACAAGTGCAGTAAAATATACCGGATTGCGAAACCATTTACGGAAGGGAATTACTACAGCGATATGTGCAGGTGTAAATGGCAAATGCTAAAGTTTTACAGGATAATTATTTTACAACAAATGCTGTTCTTCTGTTGGATGCTCTGCCTGCTTCTGTTTTATTATCAGCTACAGGTTTTGTATCACCATAACCCTTTGAAGTAAGTCGTGCAGCATTGATACCTTTGGAAATTAAATAATCCAGAACAGCTTTTGCACGGTTCTCAGAAAGTTTCTGGTTTTTAATTTTATCACCGGTATTATCAGTATGTCCTCCTATTTCAATTTTAACTGCTGCATTTGCATTGAGGAATGAAATCAATTTTTGCAATTCAGAAAATGATTCCTGTTTCAGATCAAATTTATCCACATCAAAAAAAACATTTTTTAAAACTACCGATGCACCAGCAGTAATTTTATTCAGAGGAACATTTATTTCAAATGCCTGTTGTGTATCTGTTGGTTTGCGGCAATCAAAATTTTCACTGTAAAATAAATAACCATCCTTGCTTACATTTAAAAGATATTCTTTCCCGGCAGGAAGTGTTGCCAGGAATTCACCACGCATTTTATCAGTAGTATTACTTACAACAGTTTTTCCGGATTCAATATCTACAATTTCAAAATGTGCTGATAGTGGAAGTGATGTAATTGCATCTGTAACTTTACCTTTCACATAACTGGTAAGCAAGGGTTGCGCTTCTTTATATAGATCAAAAACATAAAGATCAAGATCACCAAATCCTTCCGGCCTGTTGCTTGCAAAATAAGCATGTTTACCATCAGCACTTACCACTAAACTATTTTCATCGCCACAGGTATTTATAGGATAACCCAGGTTCACCGGAATTCCCCAGCGTCCGTTTTCCAGTCTCCGTGATATATATATATCCAGGCCTCCCATTCCTTCATGTCCGTTAGAACTGAAATATAATGTCTGGTTATCAGGATGAATGAAAACTGATTCTTCATTACCTGTTGTATTAATTGTATCACCCAGCGACACAGGTGCCGACCACGTATTATCCTCACGAAAAACAGAATAAAAAAGATCACTGTTTACCTGGCCTTTTGTAGTAACACGTCTAGTGAAGTAAAGTGTTTTTCCATCAGAAGAAAAAGATGGTTGTGATTCCCAACTGCTGGTATTTACCGGTGCACCAAGGTTTATCGGTTTCGACCATTTATTATCTGCAGAATAACTGGATAAATATATATCGCAACTTCCTTCACCACCCTGACGCTGACAGGCAGTAAAAAAAACTATATGTCCATCGGTTGACATACTTGGTGCTCCTTCATTGTCTATAGTATTAAGCGGAGGTTCCAGATGTACTGCAGGTTGCCATTTACCATTGCTGAATGTACTTCTGAAAAAATCTTCCTGATGACCGAACATCGCCTGCTTATCATCAATCTGTCTGGTAAAAATCAGATTCTTCTGATCCACTGTAAATGAAAAATAATACTCCGGAAATTTTGAATTCACACCATCACCTAAATTAACAGGATTAAAAGGAACAGGCTTCTTCATTGCTTCAACAGCAAATTTGCAATTCCTTATATATCTTTCCACTTCCTGTTTTCTTGCAGCATCAGGTTTTGAAAGAGAAAGATATTTTTCCAGGTGTGTTTGCGCATCATCATATTTACATGCTCTTATTTCCAGTTTCCCACATGCAAAATAATTATAAGGAAAAGCAGCAGGATTAATTGCGAAGGAACCATTGTAGGCTTTAATAGCTTCGAGAGGTTGCTTCTGTTCCTCATACACAGTTGCAAGCAGCATGTACGCTTCAATAAATGTGGTATCCTTTTTAATTGCAGATTTTAATGCATCAATTGCTTTTTCATTCTGCCTGATATTATAAAAGTCTCTTGCATCTTCGTAATTTTTAATGGCTTGTTTTGAAGATGTGGAATATTGTACAGGCTGAGCAACCAATTGCATCGTAAAAAAAACAAACACAAGAGTTGATATATAATATTTCCAGTTAACCTGCATGTGTTTGTCGATCATTTCGTTTCACGTTTACTAACGTTCTGATAAGCTTCAATAATTATTATAGTTAAAAATAACAATATTCAATTTACTAATTATGTTTACCTTAATAAGATGTTAGTTATTCAAACAGGAATTAAATGCTGATTGCAGGTATTCCGCTATTTGAACATGTATAGAGCATACATTTTGTTCACTCGTCTTAAGTACTTGTTATTCCGATTCCATATAGTTAATTGTTGTCTTGTCGTATTTTAAAAATGGTATTGGCGAAGGGATTCTAACGCTGGCACCAAAATAGAGCCACCAACTTCGTTTGTAATGATAAGTAACCGTAAAGGGTGGGCATTTTCTTTCCGAAGGATTCAGACTATCAGCCAAAAGTATGATGTCAGTAAATTTTAATACAACTTTCGGACTTCTTTCATAAACTATTTTTTCAATGGTTTTTGGTAATTTATTCTTCTTAAGAATGATCAAGCCATTTCTTTTCCTTGTATTATATGTTAACGTACATTGCTTAAGTGTACTAAATCTATTTTCAAATCCGGAAGTGTTGGAATATAAAGCGAACTCCTTTGCGTCAAAATATGTCGAGTCTGTATAAATCCCTTTTTTTGCTTTTTCTTGCC
>JBDTVD010000239.1:0-5697 GCA_040007375.1 Bacteroidota bacterium
TTTTTGCAGAAGGAAAAACTTTTAATAAGACCGATTTTATCAAAGACCCTTTTCAGAAGGGAGAATATGAAAACTGTAAGTTTATCAATTGTGATTTTTCCAATATGGATTTTTCAGATGTTAAGTTTATCGACAGTGAATTTAAAGGATGCAACGTCAGCATGGTTAAACTGCGCAAGACAGCTTTGCAGAATGTACACTTTACAGATTGTAAAATGCTGGGTTTACATTTTGATGATTGCAGTGATTTTAATTTGTCCTTTAAATTTGAGAACTGCACATTAAATCATTCCTCCTTCTATCAAACCAAAATAAAAAAAACAGTCTTTAAAAATGTTCAGTTACAGGAAACAGATTTTACAGGATGTGATCTTACTTCGTCAACATTTGAAAATTGTGATTTTACCAAAGCAACATTTGAGAATACCATTTTAGAAAAAGCTGATTTAAGAACTTCTTCCAATTTCTCTATCGATCCGGAAAATAACAGGATTAAAAAAGCACAATTTTCACTCTCTTCACTACCAGGATTGCTGGCAAAGTACGATATTGAAGTTGATCATGCAGGTTAACAGATCTTCTGCTATATTTGGCAGTAAGAATTGTTTTTAATAACCACCTATGATACGAAAACACATCTTTAAAGACAAAGCAGAAAATAGTTCTGTTCGCTGGAGACTGCATGAACCAACACGACTGGAAGCATTCAGCGATGCAGTTTTTGCATTTGCACTTACGTTGGTAGTTATCTCCCTCGAAGTGCCACATCAGTTTGAAGAACTTCTGATGCTGATGAAAGGTTTCTTCGGATTTGCTTTCTGCTTTTTATTCCTGATGCTGATATGGCATGATCAGTACACGTACTTCCGTAGATTCGGACTACAGGATACACGTACAACCTTCTATAATATGGTATTGCTTTTCATGGTAATTTATCTCGTTTATCCTTTGAAATTTTTGTTTTTCTATTTAAGTTCTGGTTTCAGTGGCCAAAACATGAATTCAGAAACGGTATTAAGATTTCAAAACCAAGGAGAAGTCTGCCAGTTAATGATCATTTATGGAATCGGTTATCTCACTATATATATTCTCATGACATTAATGTATGCACATGCTCTTAAAAGAAAGAATGATATTTCATTGAGTCCTCTGGAAGTGTACAATACCAGAACATACATGTATACTTTCATGGGCAGGATTGGTGTAGTACTACTATCTATAGCAATTGCAATTTATGGTTTGAATAAGGAGGGATTATATGCATTCCTGTCAGGCATTTCTTATTCGGGAATAGGTTTGGTTATGTGGGGAGTAAATGCAAAGCGTAGTAAAAAAATAAAAACACTCTTCAGTCAGACGGAAATTGATGAGGTGATGAATGAAGTGGTGATTGTTAGGGAAGAAAAAAATTAATTAATTAATTAATAATGACAACTTTTAACAGAACAACTTCAGAAGATAAAGATTTTCAAAGTCTTGTTGCATTGCTTGACCAGGACTTACGAATCAGAGATGGTGAAGACCATGCCTTCTATGCACAATACAATAAAATTGATTTGATAAAAAATGTTGTTGTATGCTATGTAGATGATAAAGCAATTGGATGTGGTGCATTTAAAAAATATGAAGAAGAAACCGTTGAAATAAAAAGAATGTATGTGCTGCCGGATTTTCGCGGACATGGAATTGGTCATCGTATTTTAAATGAGCTGGAAGTATGGGCTCTGGAACTTGAAAACACTTCCTGTATTTTAGAAACAGGAAAGATGCAACCGGAAGCCATCCGTTTATATACGAAAGCAGGCTACACAATCATTAAAAATTACGGTCAATATGAAAATGTAGAGAACAGTGTCTGCATGCAGAAGTACATTCCTTAACTATTTAAACACTCATCTTCTAAAAAAATGAAGTTCGAAATTATAGAGACTGAAAGATTGTTTCTACGGAAATTATCTCCTGCAGTTTTAAATGATCTGTTTAAAAATTATTCTGAAGAAATAATCAGAAAAGAATTGGCATTATTCACTGACGCAGCATATATAAAAGAAAAGTATAGATATGTAAAAGGTTATGAAATGTATAATAAATCCATGCTTTATTTTCAGATGATGGATAAAAATACTAAACAGATTATCGGTAGTTGTGGATATTATACCTGGTTTACGGATCATATGCGTGCAGAAATAGGTTACTCATTATATGAAGATGAACATAAAGGTAAAGGGCTGATGACAGAGGTAATGCAACCGATACTGGAATATGGTTTTAATGTGATGAACTTACACCGGGTTGAAGCATTGATAAGTCCGGATAATACACCTTCTTTAAAACTGGTAAAGAAATTTCATTTTAAAGAGGAAGGTTTCCTTCGCCAGCATTACTTTGCCAATGATGAGTTTACTGGTTCCCTCCTGTTTGGTTTATTGAAGATGGAAGCAAAAGAACATGGTATCATAAAATAAAAATATTTTTCACAGGTTGTCCTTCTGGAATTCTAAATTCTAAATTATAAATTCTAAATTGGGTAGTTCATTTACTCCGAACTCCGAACTCCGAACTCCGAACTTAAATCTTCCATGAAAAATATTTATTCCCTGTTTCTATGCTTTATCATTCTGCTAATACATTCAGAAAAAGTGAATTCACAGGTATTACTTCCGACTGACAGCATCACAAACAATAACCTTGAATTATTTTCTTCTGTATATAAAAAAGTCATGTACACCTATCCTGGTCCTGTTGATGGCAATAAGCTTATGCTTGCAGGCATGAATGAAATGCTGAAGACAATTGATCCATTCACCAATTTTTTTTCAAAAGATGAAGTGCTGGATTTCAAAAGCAGTCTTTCCGGCAAATTTGGCGGAACAGGAATGGTGTTAGGCACCTCACCAGATGGTATTTTCATCCGTCAGACATATGCAGGACGTCCTGCTGACAGAGCCGGATTGCGCAGTGCAGATTTAATTTTAGAAGTCGACAGCATATCAACAAAAGGAATGTCAATTGACGAAGTAAGAAATTTATTGCGTGGAGAACCTGGAACATATGCAACTATTGAAGTGATGCATGCAGGTGCTGCGAAAAAAACTACAGTACAGTTTTATAGAGAAATGATTACTGTTGATGCTGTAACTTATTCCGGAATGTTGAATGATGATATTGCATATATAAAGCTTACACGTGAATCGGAAGACTGCAGTAGTGAAGTAAAAAAAGTATTAGTAGAACTGTTTGACAAGCATCACTTTAAAAGCCTTGTATTTGATTTGCGTGGCAATGAAGGTGGATACTTACGTGAAGCAGTTAAAATTTCCAACCTGTTTATTGATAAAGGAAATCTCATAGTAAGTGTTCGTGGAAAAACAGGAGATTCATCTTACTTTGCTCCTGTTATTGCCGATTATCCTGCAATTTCAATGGTACTTCTAACAGATACCAACACAGCTTCCGCAGGAGAAATACTTAGTGGTGCTTTGCAGGATAATGACAGAGCTGTAATCATTGGTCGTAAAACTTATGGTAAAGGTTTAGTGCAACAGGTTTATGATCTGCCGCAGGGAACACAGTTGAAACTTACTACAGGACATTATTACACACCATCAGGAAGATGCATACAGGCATTTGAATATGATAAAGGAAATAGAATTCATCTTGCGGATTCATTAAAGAGAAATTTCAAAACAAAAAGCGGCAGATTGGTTTACAGCAGTGGTGGCATTAGTCCTGATATTGAAATTCCTTTAGAGCAAAGTCCCGTAATTATAGAAATGCTTTTGAAAGATTTAATGATATTTGATTTCGCCACAAAATATAAAATTGCACACGACACAATTGCACCCTTATCAAAATTCCATTTAACAGAAAATGATTATAAGCAGTTTACAGAATTTGTAAAAAGTAAAAAGTTTAATTACACCACAGAAACAGAAAACAAATTAGCATCTGTAAAAGAAACCGCTGAAAAGGAAGGATACTGGAAAGAAATACAGAGTTACTACACAGAGATAGAAAATCATTTACAACAAAAAAAGGAAAAAGAACTTCTGCAGTACAAGAGCGAAATTAAACGGGAACTGGAAAAAGAAATTATCTCAAGATATTACTTTGAAAAAGGTCGTGCAGAAGCAGGTTTATCCAATGACAAAGAAGTAATAAAAGCCATTGAGATGCTTAAAGATTCTGTGGCATATAAAAAAACGCTTGGCATTAAATAGGAAATAATTTCTAAAATATATGAAGCTTGATTTATCGTTATAATTATATCTAAAAGTTAAATCAATTATAAAGCTGTTAATTTGCATCCTCGATTTAAATCAATCGGCAATCAGCAATCAGCAATCAGCAATCAGCAATCAGCACTTTTTCTTACTCACACAGAAAAAAATTCCACAACATTTTGGGGAATCAACATCTTATTCTGCTGGCATATTTATTTCAATATAAAAATAAGATTATCTGTTTAGCGTATCGAATGAATAATATCAAACGAAAGCTACACAGAAAATCCAAAAACTCCCTCGCTGTAACAGGCGGGGGCTTTTTTTTGTTTTCTGTTGTTGTTTTTCAGCTATTCATTAAAGCACTATTTTTATCCAGTCACCAGAAACCAGAAAAATCAATTATTCATTTTAAAACTGCAAATGTTAAAGAAAATTCTCAGTTATATATATCCTGTTAGTAAGAAAATTTTAACAGATCATAATGCTACATTGGAAATAACCTGGTACAATGGTCGTAAAATGTTAGATTCTGCAAACACGAATTATTCTTATGGTTCACTGCAGAAAATTCTGAAGTTCGGATTACAGCAGATTGATCTGAGTGAAGTAAATCATATCCTGTTGCTTGGAATGGGTGGTGGAAGTGTTATTCAGACATTGAGAAATTATTTTCATTATGATAAAAAAATTACTGCAGTGGAAATTGACAGTGCAGTAATTAAAATCGCAAAAAATGAATTTAATATTACCGAAAATGATCAGTTGAAAATAGTGCATGCAGATGCTATTGATTTCATTGATCATTGTAAAAAGAAATTTCAGTTGATTATTGTTGACCTTTTTATTGATGCTGATGTTCCGGTAGCTTTTCATTCACAAGAGCCCTGGATGAAGCTGAAGGAATTAATAGATATCAATGGTTATATTCTTTTTAATGCGTCTTTATCCGATGGTGTATTGCCAATTACTGCCACATTACCGGAATGGTTGAAGTCTGATTTCACCTTTAACACTTTTAATAATGTAGCCGGCTCCAACACAATTCTGGTTGGCAAACGGGTAGCATAATCTTTACTCTGCATGATTAACAATGCATTGGTATAACTTATATATATGATGTTCATTCTGCCTTTGCAGCCGGATCTTTTAATGCATCTTTGATCAAAATAATAATTATGAAAAAACAACTTCTTACATTAATGATTGCCTTATTCCCTGTATTTGCATTTTCTCAAGTGAGTTTAACATCAGCAATGGCACCAGCTCCAAACTCTATGATGCTGTATTATGATGCGAATACTCCCACTCCTGCTTTTACATTCGGTAAAACAGGAACAACTAACACATGGGATTTCAGTGGATTGACAGCACAGTCGTGGGATGAGGATACTACATTTATTTCCGCGCCTGTAAACATACCAGGCGGATCGGCATTTCCAACAGCCAGTGTTATAACTCATGAAGGTGGTGA
>JBDTVD010000240.1:0-5687 GCA_040007375.1 Bacteroidota bacterium
GCTGATACTTTATTGAATTCGCAGGAAGCTTACTATGGTGATCATGGTGCAACAGGCGTTCAGGCCTTGCAGGGTTACCAGGACCTGGGCTGTAAAATCATTCAGAATGCCACGCAGTGGAAACATATCCTTTCAGGTGATGGATCCTATACATGGATCAGTAAGCAAAATCCTGATTTTGGATATATCAGCGATTATGGTGCTGACATGTATCGTGTTGATCATCTAACAACAACTCCAACATTTACAGCAATATTAAATCAACTCGATACAGATAATGACGGACATGTTGATGATGGAACGATGTTCACTCATCCGTTTATAATGAACAATGCAAACGACAGTCAATTATATATACCAACGTTTCATTGGTTGTGGAGATCTACAGACCGTGGTAACAACTGGATTCAGGTTTCTCATCGCACAGGAAATTCGTTTACTGATGTGTCTGCTTCCTGTACACATAAACCAAATCCGATTGTGTACTGGACCAACAGCGATTCTGTTTTTGTTTTTGCAAATGCTGCTACAGCGTTACCGCTTTCTGAATTTGGAAGACCGGTTCCATTTGATGCAGCACGATGCTATGCAGATCCCGATCATGATTCAGCTTTGTATGTGATTCATAAAGGGGCACCACAATTCAGTTATTGCGCAAATCTTTTTAACCCTAATAGTAGTTGGACACCTATTCCTGTAACATTGCTGTCAGGCTTAACAATTCAGTGTATAGCTGTATATCCGGGCAATGATCAGATCATTTTAGCTGGATCAAAAGAAGGTGGTTTATATATTACCCTGAACAGAGGTTTAACCTGGACAAAAGAAATTAGTATGCCCAATGTGCAGATCACAGAAATAAAAATCCGGGCATCTGATAAAAAGGTTTTCATCTTTACTTATGGAAGAGGAACGTGGACTGCTGATTTTGCTTCCGTGGTTTCCGTTACACCAACACAAAGTATTCCGAATGTTTCTGTTTATCCAAATCCTTTCCGCGATCAAATGACAATTGAATTTGAAAGAGAGCTAAATGCCATTGTAGAATTAACCGATATGCAGGGAAAACAGTGTTTGAAAAAATCTGTTTCAGGAAAACAAATAAAAATCAACACCAGCGATCTCGTTTCCGGATTATATATAATCACAGTTTCTGAAAGTAATAAGATTTTATATCAAACCAAGGGAATACGGATTGGGAAGTAGGATTTTTGTTGCTGTATGTAATCTTTACACTGGCAGTTAAATGCAATTAGGAATAATTTTGGTGGATGTAGTTACAAACTACGTGATGAAATGTATACTTTGAAGAATAATCTTTGATAAAACAGCGTAGTTAAAAACTACGCTGAGACATAGACATAGTGATTGGTTCAGATGGTGATCCTACACAATTCAATTATGAATGATTTTGGTGGATGTAGTTACAAACTACATGATGAAATGTCTACTTTGAAGAATGATCTTTGATAAAACAGCGTAGTTAAAACTACGCTGAGATGAGACGGATTAAATACTTGCTACTACAACTTAACTTAATTTTTAATTTTTAATTCTTAATTCTGCATTTTGCATTTTGCATTCTGCATTTTGCATTCTGCATTTTGCATTCTGCATTCTGCATTCTGCATTCAATTCAAACCGGAATATAAATATCAAAAGTTGCTCCTTTGTTTAATTCACCGGTAGCGGTAATAATTCCATTATGATTTTCAATAATCTTTTTTACAATGGCTAATCCTATGCCTGTTCCACTATATTCCTGCCTGCCATGTAAACGCTGGAAAAGTTCAAATATCTTTTCACTGAATTCCTGTTCGAAGCCAATACCATTATCTGAAAAAATTATATGACAATAATCAGCCGTAGCAGAAAGCTTATCATTATTAATTACAGCTCCTGTTACAATTTCACTTTTTATTTTTATGTGAGGAGGTTTATTTTCTTTTGAGAATTTTAATGAATTGGTAAACAGGTTATGAAGTAACTGCCGGAACTGAAATGGTATAACATCTATTACAGGTAAGTCTTCAGTTTCTATTATTGCCTGTTTATGTTGTAATTCTTCTTTCAGTTCTCCTTTAACTTCCTTTACAATTTTGTTGAGGTCTGTTTTCTCTAATTTACGTTCTGAAGAATTCGTGCGTGAGTAAGTGAGCAAATCATCTATGAGTGTTCTCATTCTAACAGCAGCATCCTGCATCCTGGCAAAATAATCTTTGCCTTTATCACTTAAATTTTTATTCTCTGTTTCTAAAATACGTGTAACAAATGTTTGAATTTTACGAAGTGGTTCCTGTAAATCATGACTGGATATATATGCGAATGATTGCAACTCTTTATTCATCTTTTCCAGGTCGATGTTCTTTTGTTCCAGCAATGCAGCATTTCTTTTCAACTCATCATCAGCATTTTTTTTCTGTGTAAGATCATGTGTCACTTTTGAAAAACCGATAACATTGTACTTCTCATCATGCACAGCTGTAATCACCACACTTGCCCAGAAATGACTTCCATCTTTCCTTACACGCCATCCTTCCTGTACAGCTTTGCCTTCATGTGCTGCTTCTGCAAGTAGTTTCTGTGGCATATTAATTTTTCTGTCTTCTGCAGTATAAAAATTATGAAAACTTTTGCCGATAATTTCTTCTGCTTTATATCCTTTGATTTTTTCTGCTCCTGCATTCCAGTTTTCTACAATGCCTTCGCGGTTTATATATAGAATTGCATAATCCTGCACTTCTTCCACCATCAGGTGATAACGGCTTTCACTTTTCAGCAGTAATTCATTTGCAAGTATCAATTCAGAAGCTCTTTCATTCACCTGTCTTTCCAGTTCCACTCTGAAACTTTTCTGCTCCTGGATATCTGTACTTGTTCCTACCCACATTTGTATTTTTCCATTCTCATCTTTTTGTGGAACAGCCCGGCTTAACTGCCAGCGGTACTCTCCTGTGTGTTTGCGAAAACGATGCTCCAGCTGAAAAGTATTTCCTGTTGAAATTGCATGCGCCCATTCTTTAATATTTCTTTCTCTGTCGTCCGGATGCACAATTTGTATCCACCCATCTTTATTAATCTGTTGAAGTGTTAAGCCTGAATAATCAAAAACAGATTGATTGAAGTAATTAAGATTACCTTCCGGATCAGATGTCCATATATGTTGCGGCATAGAATCGGCAAGCAAACGAAATTTCTTTTCGCTTTCTTTAATTTTATTATTTAATAATGCCTGTGATGTTACTTCTGTTGCTAATATGCCAATGCCATCTATTTCACCGTGTATATTTAGTTGAGGAGAGAGTAAAAAATTATAATACTTCAATTGCATTATTCCATTCTGCGTCATCGAAACAGGTGTTTCAACGGTGTTAAATGGGATGCCGGTTTTATATACCTGTGCAAAAACTTCTTTATATCCCTGTTCTACCAATTCAGGTAATGCTTCAAAATAAGGTTTACCCATTATTTCTTTTCCTTTTCCCCAAAGCCCGATTATAGCATCGTTGGCAATGGTTATAACCAAATCTTCTCCTTTTAAAATTGCAATTGCTGATGGTGAAGAATATATAAGGGTGCGATAACGTGCTTCACTTTCTTCTACATTTTTTCTTGCATTTACATTATCTGTTACATCAATTACAGTAGCAATAACACCTGAAACTTTTCCATCAGCAGCAAACAATGGTGAATATTCAAAATCCACATACATTTTTATTTGTTTCTCATGATCCTGAATAACTGAAACAGCCTCTTTTTCAAAATAGACTTTTCCCGTATTATAAACCTGAGAAAGTAATGCAGGAAATTTCTGTGCTTTTACTTCAGGAAAAACTTCTTCCAGTTTTTTACCTACTACTTCCGGTTCGGTTTTATTCCAGCGTTTCAGCATGGCTTTGTTTGCCAGTTCAATAATCAGGTCAGGACCATTAAACACCACCATTGCCATCGGTGATTGTGTAATAAGACTGCGGAACCGTGCTTCACTGATCTCTGATTGTTTTCGTGCATATACTTGCTGCGTTACATCATTAGCTACTGCTATAATACCTGATATAGTGCCGTCGGATTCTTTTAATGGTTCAAAAATAAAATTTACATACACAGTTTCTAAACCACTTTTGCGCGGAAGACTTACGGGTCGTTCATAAGCAATAAATTTCTCTCCTGTTTCAAATACTGAATCAATCAGTTGTTCAAGTCCCTGTTCCTTTGCTTCAGGCAATCCTTCAAAAATAGGTTTGTTATATACGTTCTCTGCTTTTGTGCCCCATAACTCCAGCATCTTTTCATTGGCAATTTCAACAACATGATCTTTCCCTTTAAAAACACACATGGCAACAGGTGCATGCTGTATGTTATTTAAAAAACTGTTATAACTATTTTTTAATTCCTCTTCAATCTTTTTTCTTCCTGTAATGTTTTTACTGATTGTTGCATATCCTGTAGTAGTTCCTTTTTCATCCGTTAATGCAACCACATTATATATCATCCATATTGCATCGCCGGTTTTATGATTACGAAAACGTATTTCACATTCATTCCTTCCATTCTTTATAACAAGAGGAAAAAATGTATTCATTATAAAGTCCACATCTTCCGGAAAGAAAAAATCAGACACAGAAATTTGCTGCACTTGTTCCAACGAATCCAGGCCTACTAAATGCAATCCTTCTTTATTTACATAAGTTGGAATAAAATTCACATCACATACACCTACAAAATCGGTACTGTTTTCAGTTATAAATTTTAAAAACTCTGTTGGAGTAGGAAGGAAAGAGGGAGTGGTATTTTTAATTGGCATACGGATTTTCTAAATCTCAATTACGAAATTTTCTAGTAAGGGTTTTTGTCTGTTTTCTTTAATAGTTGTAGTGATTGCTTCAAGTATAATCTTTTTTAATTTGGTGAATTCACCAGGCTTCCTGACATAATGTTGTGCTCCCAGTTGATAAAGCAATTTAACTACATCATGATCATAGGAAGTGGAATAAATAATTATGGGAATCTTTTTTAACTTTTCATTAGCTTTTATCTCCACTAAACAATCATACCCTGCTTTACGCGGCATATTAAGATCCATGAAAACAACATCAGGCAAATGCAATTCACTAGTAAGCAATTGCATAAGTTGAACGCCATTGGCAACCGTTTGTAAGGAGGAAGAAACCGCAAGCTCATTCAATGCTTCCCTGAAAAACATGCAGTCATCTTCATCATCATCAGCAAGCAGGAGATGGAGTGGGTTAGATTTCATTCCAACAAATATAATTCAATAATCCCCCATTGGTAAATTTTAACAAAAAATAAGGGTTTTTCCCGATGAAGGGAGTTGCTTTTTATAGCAATTTATTTCGGGTTAAGGAATTTGAAACGATGGTTTAAATACTGAAGGAAGAATTGTTTTAACAATGTAGATAATTAATCCGTGCATTACAAATAATTACTGAGCGAGTTTTTCAAGTAAGTCACTGTCTTCTGCTAAAATTTTACGCATATTCTGAGAGAGACTGATTGTATCTGCCGGTTTGTTTTGGATCGTTTTTAAATAATTTAAAACATCCTCTAAAACAACTTCCGGAATTGTATCAATAACCTTTTGAATTTCGGACTTTATTTCTTTTGCTGTCATCTTAATTTGATAGTTTAATTTTCAAATATACTTCAGAGTTAATTATTGTTGAAAT
>JBDTVD010000241.1:0-5678 GCA_040007375.1 Bacteroidota bacterium
TCTGGGCAATATGGATGAGTTCCATGAAAAGGATCAGTAGAAAACTTAATTGCAACTGCAGTGGCGAGGCATCAATCAATTTCAGCTCATTGAAGTGAATGCCCTGTATCAGAAGATCTGTTATTCCTGTTGGAATTCTTCCAATCATATGAACAGCATCGGTCACAGAATTGGCCCTGAAAAAAATCCAGGTAATTGTTACCAGCGCAAATGTGATTCCTGTAGAGATGACTTTTCTAAAAAGATTATGGCTCTGAACACGTTCCTGAAAATTTTCTTTTACTATTCGTTCTTTAATAAGTGCAACAACAAGATATAAACCATGCAATGCACCCCAAACAATGAACGTCCAGTTAGCTCCATGCCATAGCCCGCTTATCATAAATACAAAAAAGAGGTTGAAGTACCATCTGTAACGGCTGACTCTGTTACCACCCATTGATATATATAAATAATCACGGAACCAGCTTGACAAGGAAATATGCCATCTGCGCCAGAAGTCAGAGATGCTGACAGCATGGTAAGGACGCCTGAAATTGATCATCAGTTTATATCCCATTACTTGTGCAGCTCCTAATGCTATGTCGCAATAACCACTGAAATCACAAAATATCTGAAATGAAAAAAAGAAGGCAGCAATGCAAAGTGTAGCAGCAGGATATTGCTGAGGAGAATTAAAAACCTGGTCGGTTATCAATGAAAGTCTGTCAGCAATAACGGCTTTTTTAAATAGTCCCCACACCATCAGTTGTAAACCTTGTGAAACGTCCTTATAATTAAAATTTTTCTTTTCATGGAACTGGTGAAGAATATTCTGCGGACGTTCAATCGGACCTGCAACAAGTTGTGGATAGAACATCACATACAAAGCATAAATACCGAAGTGTCTTTCCGCTTTCTGATTTCCACGATATACTTCAATGGTATAACTCATTGCCTGAAAAGTGTGAAAGGAAAGTCCTATCGGTAAAAGAATATTCAGGTAAGGCAGGTGAGGAGCATGAAAAAATTCAGATACAGCATTAAAATTTTCAATGAAAAAATTGAAATATTTAAAAACAGCCAGCACACCGATATTGGCAATTATACTTGCAAGAAGAAATCTCTTTCTTGTTTTACCTATACTGTTTTCAATATATATACCTGCTATATAGTCAATTACTATTGTGAACCCGAGAATAAGAATGTAAAGCGGAACAAAAGCCATGTAAAAATAACAACTGGCTGCAAGTAACCATAGCCATCTGTAACGATGCGCTACTAAGAAATACACTGTTGTTACAATTATAAAAAAGAAAAGAAACTGTAACGAATTAAATAGCATTAATCTTATAACGATTTAATTTACGGACTTAAACTGCTTCAGAAAACGAACATCATTCTCTGAGAACAAGCGCAGATCTTTTATACCATATTTAAGCATCGTAATTCTTTCAATACCCATTCCGAATGCATAGCCACTATATATAGAACTGTCTATTTTGCATAAATCAAGAACTGCAGGATCTACCATTCCACATCCCATGATTTCCACCCATCCTGTGTATTTACAAACATTGCATCCTTTCCCTTTACAGATGGTGCAGCTGATGTCCATCTCTGCAGAAGGTTCTGTAAATGGAAAGTAGGAAGGCCGCAATCGTATTTTTGTATCTGCACCAAACATTTCTTTTGAAAAATAGAGGAGCGTCTGTTTCAGATCAGCAAACGAAACTTTTTTATCTATATATAATCCTTCCACCTGGTGAAAGAAGCAATGTGCTCTTGCTGAAATTGCTTCATTACGATAAACTCTGCCCGGACAAATTGTACGTATAGGAGGTTTCTGCGATTCCATTACACGCACCTGCACTGATGAAGTATGTGTACGCAATGCAATATCAGGATTCTTCTCTACGAAAAAAGTATCCTGCATATCACGCGCAGGATGTTCCGGAGGAAAATTTAATGCTGAGAAATTATGCCAGTCATCTTCAATTTCAGGTCCATCACTTACATTGAAACCGATGCGTTCAAATATCTCCAGGATTTTATTTTTTACAATACTGATCGGATGTCGTGAACCTTCTGATCGTGGTTCTCCCGGTAATGTAATATCAACCAGATTCGTTGATGTATCAACAGCATTTTCAAATGAATCTTTATAATTATTAAAACGTTCTTCCGCTTTATTTTTTAATTCATTTACCAGCTGTCCGAATTCCTTTCTGTCAGCAGGATCAATATCTTTCATCCTGTTAAACAGATCACCCATAATTCCTTTTTTACTCAGGAAACGCAGGCGGAATTCTTCCAGTTGTTCTTTAGTTGAAGGAACAAAACATTCTACTTCATTTATATATTCTTTAATCTGATCCTGCATTTTTTATGGTAAATTTTTTTTCAATAGCACTCACCTCATCACCTCATCACTTCATTACTTCATCACTTCATCGTCTCAATCACTCTTACTTTCATTCTTACATCCACAAGCGGACGATCACCACTACCTGTTTTTACTGCAGCAATTTTATCAATCACATCCAGACCTTCAATCACTTCACCAAATACAGTATAACCCTGATCAAGATGCGGCGTGCCACCAATTGTTTTATATATAGTGCGCTGTGCATCGCTATACTTAAATGGCTTAATTGATTTTGCTAATTCCGGCTCCAGAACATTTTTGTTAAATAATGCAATGCTATCCGGTTGATTAGATTTTTTTACTTCAAAAAATTTATTTTTCAAATCCGGTTTATCAGTAAAAAGTTTTGTCATCGCTCCCTGTCTGCGTTGCATGTTAATGCGTTCTTCCAGTTGTGTAAGTTCAGCATCTGTTGATTTTTTCCCCTGCACTAAATAAAACTGGCATCCACTGGATGCTTTCTCAGGATTTTCAGTTCGTGCAGCACACAAAGCTCCTTTCTTATGAAACAGTGAGTCATTAAATTCTGCCGGAATAGTATAACCAACATCACCATTACCTAACATTTTACCAGGAATTGCATTTTTGGATTCCGGATCTCCACCCTGAACCATAAAATTGGGTATCACACGATGAAAAAGCAGGCTGTCATAAAAGCCCTGACTTGCCAGTTTTAAAAAATTATCACGATGCTGAGGAGTCTGATCAAATAAATGAATTTTAATAGTTCCCGAATCGGTTATTATTTCCACCATAGTCATCGGTGGAACATCTTTATCTCTTGATTTTTTCTTTTGTGCGATGGCTGTCAGGTTGGTTCCTATAAGTAATGCCATCATTATTATTGCCGAAAGTGTAACGTTTTTTGTCATTTTACCTGTTCTTATTGTTTGGAATCTTATTTTTGGAGATGAGAATGCAATGATAGCAAATAGAACTATTGGTTATCAGCTTCGTATACTAAAGCGTATAATATTAAGAGGATGAAAAACATTTTAATTATCGGAATAGTGGCTCTGCTTTTCACAAGTCAGTGGTCGTGTAAGAAGACGGGCCCTGCAGATGCTGTCATAACAATTCAGGATTCTTTGGGCCAGCCAGTTGCAGGGGCAAAGGTAATTCTTCGTCAGGATAGTGTGGTTAGTCCGACAACAGGAGTAAGAGCTGATGTATATTCTGAACAGATAACAGGAGCAGGAGGTGAAGCCTTCTTTTCATTTGAACTGGAAGCAGTATTAAATATAGAAGTATCAAAAGATTCGATAACAGAAAATAATGAATACATCAGGCTGGAACAGAATAAAACTGTGCGAAAGATTGTAGTTCTTGATTAAGAGTTTCGTTCAGCTTATTAATTCGCTTTTTAGAATTTTCTTAGTTTTACCAAAAATTATAGTATGAATTTTAAATTTCCTGCTCTTGCGGGATGTCTGTTATTTTTTTGTTCTGTCTTTTTCAATGGTACAGCAACAGCACAGAATTTTAGCAGTGATTTTAGTTTAATAAAACAGCATCAGTTTAAATCGCACATAAAAGAAGCGAAGAAGCGTTCTTTCTTTTTTGTTTCTGAAAAGAAATTCATGAAGTACAATCCTGTTTCTCTTGCTTTGGGTGGGATGATGTTTATGTATCAGAATATTGTTTCATCACTCATTTCTGCAGATTGCCCTTATGAAATAAGCTGTTCCGGCTTTAGTAGAAACAGCATTTCTACATTCGGATTAATAAAGGGTGTTGCACTTTCCGCAGATCGTTTAACCAGGTGTACCAAATCTGCTGCAAAGGAAATTCATGCTGTTGATTTTAATGCTGCCGGGAAAATCATTGACTCACCGCAGGAGTACAGGCTGACAAAATGATCCGCTTACTTATTGCAGCAGTATTTTGTTGCCTGGCTATTTTATGCAGCGCACAAACTGATTCAGTAAGTGTAAAAAATAACAGAGAAGATTTTCTTTTTTTTCTTCTTGCAAATCATCAGTTCGATGATTTTAATTTTCTGGGAGATAAGCTGCTTGGCGACAGTACAGTTTCTACGGGTTATAAAGACACAGTTGCATTTGTGATGGCAGAATCTTTTCAAAAACAGAAGAACGATAGTGCAGCAATTAAGTATTATAAAATGGTGAGTGATCAATCTCCTTTTATATATGCATCACAATTAAAAGTTGCTAATTTCGAAACAGGCATTAAACAATATGATGCAGCCTATCATCGCATTGATGAATTGTATGTTGGAAATGATGTTGTGCTGAGTGAATTGAAAACATTTCAACTTGCAGGTATTTCTTTATTAAAAAAAAATATAACTGCATTTGACTCTTTAACTGCCGGTTTTATTCCTTCAACACCTGTTATAAATTCTGAGTTGAATGAAATTTCAGTAGCTGCATTACAATTGCAATCGTCAAAAAGAAAATCACCTTTTGTTGCAGGTGCTCTTTCTGCTGTTGTTCCCGGATTAGGTAAGGTATACACGGGGAAAAAAGGAGAAGGTCTTGCCGCATTTTTGAAAGTCGTACCTCTTGCTGCAATAGCATTGGAAAACTATAATAAGCATGGATGGAAAGATCCGCAGTTTTTAATTTTCGGATCTTTATTCGGTTTGTTTTATGTTGGAAATATCTGGGGAAGTACGTTGAGTGCGCAAATTGTTTATAATGAAAGAATCAATGAAATCAATCATAATATTCGTTTTAGTCTTAACGTGTCAGTGGAAAATATCTTTCGCTGATTCGCAGGGATTAGTGACTGCTGACAGTCTGCTTCTTTCAGGAAATCCGGAGGAAGCATCGTTAATGTATGAGCGTGCGATTTATGAAAATCCTGCTGATACATCATTGCTTTTTATTGCTTTATTGCGAAAAACAGAATGCCTGAAACAACAGGGGTTATACGACAGAATAGAACCGTTATTGAGAAGAATTGATACAGATGGATTAAATGATTCTTCAAAATTTGTAATACTTTATGAAAAAGCATTGGGCTGTTATTTGTCAGAAAAATTTGATAAAGCAGAACAACTGATTTTGCCTGTTTTTAATATTGAAACATCTACGTCACAACTGCATGCCTCAAAAGTATTATATGCTCTTATTCTAAATGAAATGGAACGCTGGATGGAAGCCTCAGCTTTATTAACGCAAACCATTGCAACAGATGCGGATCTTACATCTCTAGAAAAAGAAAAAGGAATAGCAATGGTGAATGACATGTACGATAAAAAAAGAACTCCGGTATTGAAAAGTATTAAAAAAGCACGCACATTATC